>WGCB01000537.1 GCA_015494005.1 Caldilineaceae bacterium | reverse complement strand
TTTCGCAGGGGCTCGCCCAGGCTGGTGGTGTTCACCAGCACCAGGGCCACGGCTCCCAGCACCCCCAGGCCCACCCAGACACCGGTCCAGAGCCGGTAGTTGCGGGGGCGCAGGCCCGTCACCAGCAGGAGGACGAAGACGTAGAGGCCCGCGGCCAGGCCCAGCCAGGGCCCACGGCTCTGGGACCAGAAGATGGCCAGGAGCTGGACGATGAGCACGAAGAGGTAGGAGCCGCCCACCAGGGCGCTGGCCATGTCGTGGACCGTGCCGCCCTGCTCGTCCACCTGGGCGGTGAGGAGGTAGGCGAAGCTGCTGTAGATCCGCTCCAGGGTCAGGAAGAAGGCCATGATCAGGTAGGCGGCCAGGAAGATGGGGTTGCCGGCGTTGGCCGACACCCGGGTGACCACGTCCCCGCCCCAGGGCAGCGGGTCGATGTCGTAGTGCTGGATCACGCCGTAGATGGCGATGGGCAGGCTGGTCAGGATCACCGTGTGCTGGAGGCGACGCAGCTGCTCCGGTCGCCGCAGGTGGGCCGCGGTGAGGGTGGCCACGATGATGTAGCTGAGGAAGGTGTAGGTCCCCTGGAGGCGCTGGTAGCTCCCCCACCAGCTCACCCGGGGGGCCACGCTCAGGGCGGTGCTGATCAGGTAGGCCACCACCAGGAGGATCACCGGCAGGGCGAAGGGCACCTGCAGTAGCCGTTGGGGCCAGGACGCGCCGGCCTCCTCCGCTTCCTGGGGCAGGGAGGCGCCCTCCTCTCCGCCGGGAGGCAGCCAGGCCCGGCCGCCGTCCGCCAGCTTGACCAGGTAGGCCAGGAGCATGACCAGGGCGATGGTGCGCAGCAGGCTGATCTTGTCCGGTTCGAAGACCCGGCTGGAGTAGACGTTGAAGAAGAGGGGGGTGACGATCAGGGCCGCCAGCCATCCGGCCTCGATGATGCTTTCGCACCAGGCTTGGAGCTTAGTTGTGCGCATGAAAGAACCTAACAGGGCGAATCCATCCGGGTGGGAGCTGTTTTTCGTGAACCGCGAAGCATTATAGCATATTCTGGTCGGATCCTTAGGCTGGGGATTCCCCCAAAACTTCCTGGTAGACCCGTTCCGTCTGGTCCAGCATCTGGGTCAGGCTGAAGGCCTCCTGGATGCGTCGCCGGGCGGCCTCCCCAAAGGCGACACGCTGTCTGGGATGGCGCGCCAGGCGCTGGATGGCCTGGGCCAGGGCGTCGGGATCCCCGGGGGGCACCACCAGGCCGGTGATCCCATCTTGGTTGACATAAGATGTGCCCGTGCCCAGCTCCGTGGAGACGACCGGCAGCCCGCTGGCCATGGCCTCCAGCAGGACGATGCCCAGGGACTCGCTGCGGTGCACCGAGGGCAGCACGAAGAGATCCCCGGCCTGGTAGAAGGCGGGCAGATCCTCGTCCGCCACATGGCCGGCGAAGTGGACCCGCTCTGCCAGGCCCAGCTGGCGGACCAGGCCCCGGATCTGGGCCTCCATGGGCCCGGCGCCCACGATGACGCCCCGCACCTCCGGGGTCCGGGCCAAGGCCTGGACCAGCACGTCCACCCCCTTGTAGTAGCGCAGCCGCCCCACGAACAGCGCCAGGGGGCCGGGTCCGAAACGGCGGCGCAGCTCCTGGGCTCGGCGCTGGCTGGCCTCCGTGGGCCGGAAGCGGGCCGGGTCGATGCCGAAATGGACCACCCGGATCTTCTCCTGCAGGGGGCGGAGGAAGGGGGAGCCCTCCGGGTAGCGAGGGTTGGAGACCAGGATGGCCTGGGCCCGGTCCAGGATGCGGCGCAGGAAGGGGGCGTAGAAGCGAAGCAGGGTGGCCTGCTTCACGATGTCGCTGTGGTAGGTGATGACCGTGCGTCGTCCGGCTCGGACCAGCAGCTGGGCCAGCTCCCCGGGTGGGTAGGGGGCGTGGAGGTGGACGATGTCCGCGTCCCGGCCCAGGCGGGCCAGCTCCCGGAAGAGGCCCAGGCTCACCGGCGCGGAGGAGACGTTGAACTGGCGTCCCGTCTTGGTCACGGGCACTCCCTGGATGGGCTGGCGCAAGGTGGCCCGTCCCGTGTTGGTCACCAGCACGTGGACCCGATGCCCCCGGGCCTGCATGCCCTCCGCCTGCCACTTGATGTGGTTCTCGATGCCGCCCAGGACGGGGAAATAGTCTTTGTAGACGTGGAGGATGTGCATGAGACAGAAGTTGGGAGTAGGGATTTGGGAGATGTGATCTGGGGGTTGACGACAGCAGACACGGAGAGATGGAAGAGGGAAGGCAGCACGCTTGCTCCCAGCCCCTAACTTCCAACTTCTGTGCTTCCCCTTTTCCAGAAGGCCAGCAGCACCTGGAAGCCCAGGGCTGGAGGGGTGGGGTCTGTATCCGCGCGGCGGCCGGTGTTGTAGGTGAGGATCAGCTCCTGCCGGGCCCGGGTGATGCCCACGTAGAGCAGGCGCAGGCGCTCCGCGGCGATCTCCAGCCGGGCCTGCTGGCTGGCCTCGCCGGGACGGTAGTCGTCCAGGGTGCCCATGTGCAGCTGACGCACCTGGGCGATGGCCTCGGCCACCAGGTTCAGGTCGTCGCGGACGAACCAGCGCTCGCCCCGGTAGCCGTCCTCGTCCCCGCCGCTGGGGAAGCTGTAGCTGTTCACGGACATGAGGTAGACCCGGTCCCACTCCAGCCCCTTGGCCGAGTGCATGGTGCTGACAGTGACCACGCCCGGCGGCGGCTCGAAGCCCAGGCTCTCCTCGTTGAAGCCCAGGATCCGGGCCCTGTTCTGGGCGATCTGGTTCAGCTCCTGGGCCAGCTCGGGCAGACGCAGGTCCGGTCGCTCCCGGCTGCGCTTGGCCAGGAGCACCGCGATGCTGTGGGTCAGGGCCAGGTCCGTGGGCTCGCTGAAGAGCTCGTTGCCCAGGGTCAGCACCAGCTCGTCCACCGGCAGGACCGTGGCCGCGGTCCAGTGGCGCAGGTCCTGGCGGAAGGCCTCCACCACCTCCCGGAAGCCGGGGAAATCGTCCAGCCAGGCCAGGCCGTCCAGCCAGTCGTCCTCGGGCTTGGGGAAGACGAAGCGCTCCGGCTGCCTGGCCTTGTCCAGGGCCCGTGCCAGGCGCTGCACCGGCTCCGGCAGCTCCTCCTGGGA
>WGCB01000536.1 GCA_015494005.1 Caldilineaceae bacterium | reverse complement strand
GCGGCCACGGCCACCAGGGCGCTGTTCAGCATCCAGCGGCTGTAGAGGGTGCGCTGGAAGAGGTAGACGAAATGGTCCAGGGTGGGCTTGCGCACCAGCAGCGGGTTCGTGGCGACGCTGTAGAGCTCCTGGTTCGGCTTCAGGGAGGTGATGACCATCCAGTAGAAGGGGAAGAGGGCGAAGATCAGGACGACGGAGACGCCCACGGCGATCATCAGCCGGTAGCCGTAGCGTTCGTACTGGTAGCGGGTCGATGTGGCGCTGGTCATGTCACTGCTCCCGCCGCAGGATCCAGATGATGACGAAGACGATGACGCTCAGCACCGGGAACATGAAGAGGGAGATGGCTGCTCCCGCGCCGATCTGGGCGGATGCCAGGCCCACCTGGTAGGCCAGGGTGGCGAAGAGGTGGGTGGAGTTGGCCGGGCCGCCCCGGGTCAGCACCCAGACCAGCTGGAAGTCCGCGAAGGTGAGGATGATGGAGAGGAGCAGCACCACCAGGATCACCGGCTGGAGCATGGGCAGGGTGATGTGCCAGAACTGGCGGGTCCGGCTGGCTCCGTCGATCTGGGCCGCCTCGTACATCTCCTGGGGGATGGTCTGCATGCCGGCCAGGAAGTTGATGCCGTAGAAGGGCGCGCCCCGCCAGATGTTGACCAGGATCAGGGAGAAGAGGGGCCAGCGGCCATCCCCCAGCCAGATGGGACCCTGGATCCCCACCTTGGCCAGCATCCAGTTGAAGACGCTGAAGGTGGAGTCGTACATCCAGAGCCAGGCCACCGCACTCAGCACCGTGGGGACGATCCAGGGCAAGAGCACCGCGGCCCGGGCGAAGCGTTTGAACCGGAACTCCCGGTTCAGGAGCAGGGCCATGGCCATCCCCAGCAGAAACTTGAAGACCGTGGCCACCCCGGTGTAGGTGAAGGCGTTGCGGACCGTCTGGTGGAAGATGGAGTCGCTGAGCAGCTGCCGGAAGTTCTCCAGGCCGATGAAATTGGGAGGGACGCCGATGCGGGCGTCGGTGAGGGAGAGCCAGATGCCGAAAGCGAAGGGGTAGGCCACGAAGGTCAGGATGAGGAGAGCCGCCGGCAGCAGGAAGAGATAGCCCAGCACGGTCTCCTCTTCCAGGTAGTCTCGCAGTCGGCGTTGGCGTGTTCGAGCGCCGGCAGTGGCGGCGGCCACCCGCTCTGCCTGGGATGTCCTCACGGCGGGGCCTCACTTTCGGGGATGGGAGCCGGGGCGGAGGATGGCTCCCCCACCCCGGTCGCTGGAACGGGACTACAGGCCGTAGCGGCGGGCCACCTGACCGGCCGCCCACTCCGCGGCCTGCTCGGGCGTGAACTCCCCGGAGCAGGCTTTGGCGAAGAGATCCACGATGATGTAGTCGTTGCGGACCCGAGCCGCAGAGGCGATGGGTGGCCCCGGCCAGCCTGGCCAGCGGCCCGTCCCCTGGATCACCGCGTCCCGGTAGGCCAGGATCTTGGGATCCTTCTGCCAGACCGGATGGTCGTCGTAGGCGTGGAGCACGCCCACGTCGTAGCCCTCGCCGGCCTCCAACCAGGGGCCGTACTGCTCCGGCTGCATGAGCCAGGAGATGAACTCCTTGGCCGGCTCCGCCGCGTTGGAGTAGGCCATGACGCCGTTGCTCCAGTTGAACTGGTAGCTGTAGCGCCCGGCCGGCCCAGCCAGATGGAGGCCATGGTTGGTGACCTCTGCGATGTCCGGGAAGTCCCGCTTGGCCACGAAGTAGATGCTGGCGCCGTTGATGGTGGACGAGACCTGCCCGGCCAGGTAGGCCCGGTTGTTGCTGGAATCATCCCAGGAGAGGGTGCCCGGCACGAAGCCCTCGTTGAAGAGCCGCACCGCGCTCTCCACTGCAGCCACCGTCTCCGGCGAGTTCAGGGTGACCTCCGTGGCGTCCTCGTTGACCTCGTGGCCGCCGTGGCTCCAGAGCCAGGGATACCAGAAGGAGGGCGGGTCGCCGAAGGAGTGGCCGAAGGCGATGCCGAAGCCCGGCTGCCCCGCGTCCATCAGCGCGGCCCCGGTCTCGATGAACTCCTCCGTGGTGTCCGGCCAGTTGGTGTGTCCCAGCCCCTCCTGGAAGTAGTCCGTGCGGTAGGGGAAGGCGTTGGGCACGAAGGCGTAGGGGATGGCCCGCCAGGTGCCGTTGACGTTGCAGTAGGCCTTCATGTCGTCGTAGAAGCCGCCCTGCTCCGACTCCAGCGCGCTGGCCTCCGCGGAGACGTCCACCAGGTTGTCCTCGTAGAGCCAGGCCCAGTTGTCCCACATCTGGATGATGTCCGGGCCGGACTGGGCCTGGACGGCCGAGGCCAGGCGGGCCGGGATGTCGTTCACCGCAATGCGCTCCACGGTGACCTCCACGCCGTTGTCCGCGCCCCACTGGCTGGCCTGCTGGATCAGCAGCTCATCCATGGCCGCGATGAAGCTGGACCATTGGAGCATGTGGATGCTCTTGGCTTCCTGGGCGGGCTGGGCCTCCCCACCGCCGGGTGAAGCCGAGGGGGCGGGCGGCGGTGCGCAGGCGGCCAACGCCAGCCCCACACTGGCCCCCGCGGTCAGCTTGAGGAAGCGGCGTCGGCTGACGCGTCTCCTCTCGCCCCTGGGCGCCTCATGTTTCTGCCTCCGATTCTGGGCGTTCGGATCCATAAAGTAGCTCCTTTCGTGGTGAAACGGGCGGGTAGAACCGGCAACTCAACTGGAACTGGGCACAGGAGGGATCCAGGCGCGACGCCATGGGCGCCGGTCGACACGAAGGGGGCTTGCAGATCAAGAGGGGGCGAAGCTGTCCAGGAGAGACGGCCGGAGGATGGGGAGCGAAGCGTGGGGTGCAGAGTGCCCGGCCGCGTGTTTAGCAAAGGTGAACTCATTTTAGCACGCGCGCTGCAAAGCTGCAACGCAGAAAAAAGTGCCGGGTGCAATTATAAGTTGTCAGGGAATCCCAGTGCTCAGGGAGAAGCTCTCCAGCTTTCGTGCTCTGACAGTGATATCTCTGACAACTCTTACTTGCACCCAAAAGTGCCGGGTGCAGTTACGAGTTGTCAGGGAAACTCAGTGCTCAGGGAGAAGCTCTCCAGCTTTCGTGCTCTGATAGCTATATCTCTGACAACTCTTACTTGCACCCTGGCGCTTTTCCTGCATCCCCGCCCCGGGACGACGAGAGCCTGGGAAGGGGCGTCTGTCCGCTGAAGGACAGGCCGGACAGGACATGCCCTGTGTCCACCGGACTCGTCCCCCCAGCGCGGCGCGCCCAAAAACCGGGTCTTTCTGACAAAACCCCAGAAATTTGCTATACTCCAGCCCATGGCTTACTCGTACACCGACTACTATCGTGCCCTGCGCTTGATCATGCGCATCGACAGCCTGCTG
>WGCB01000535.1 GCA_015494005.1 Caldilineaceae bacterium | reverse complement strand
GGCTCACCAGAGCGTTTACCAGAACGAGAAAACCGAGTTGGCGGCGATTCATAGAATGGCTTCGACCGAAAAGGCGCACAACACTGGGACAGCGCTTGTCGGGCTAGATTGTAGCACAGAAGCTATCGGTTGTCAGAAGAGGAGCGGAGGGACAGATCCAGGAGGCGCCCAGTGGAGCCAGGAGACTCCTGGGCCCGTCCAGCTCAGGGCGGCAATCGCTAATGCGACACAAACAGTTCGCTAATGTTATGTTGATACGCCTCTGGTAGAGTGAATGCGAAGCACGTGAACGAAGCCACATGGAGCCCAGTGCGAGAAAGGCGGAGGTGAACCATGGTGCGTGTGTTCCCCACAACGCACAACAAGGCCCTGGCGTGGCGTGTCCGCGACGCCCTGGCCCGCCATCCGCTGCTGGGAGGCGGCATGGCCCACATCGAGATCGACGCCCAGGTGGAAGTGGTGATCCTGCAAGGGTGGGTGATGGACGCCAAGCTGGAGCACACCGCTCTGCAGCTGGCCCGTCGGGCCGCGGGATCTCGGCCCGTGCAGACCCGGCTGGTGGTCCGGGAACCCGGGGAGAGCTCCCCAGCTGGGCTGGCTGCGTCCCCGGCGCCCAGCTCCCAGGGGGAACCGGGTGAGTCCCGGCCCCAGGAAGAGCCGTGGGACGAGCTTCGCCGGCGCCTGTCCCCCGGGAGTGATCCGGAGAGCCCCTGGCACGTGGGGTGACACGCCTGGGCCAACCCCATCTGGACAGCTCCTCCGTTTGAACAGCCACAAACTCTAACATATTTTTGACCTTCCGCTAATTTTCCTCTAACGCGGTCGTTCTAGAATGGTAAGTGCAGTTGGGAAATCAACTGAGTGGGAATGGCAGTGAAGCGTACGACATCACTTCTCGGAGAGCTCAGGAAGGATCCATTTTAAGGAAAGGAGGTGGCGAAAATGACACTGCTGACTCGCTACAATCCGATCCGTGAGTTTGCTAGCCTGGCCGATCTGATGAACCGCTTCTGGGGTGAGTTCGGCTACGACTACACCAGCGCGGGTGGCAGCACTCGGCCCATGGTCTGGCTGCCGGTGGACGCCTACAGCACGGAGAACGAGTTCGTGATCCTGGCCAGCGTTCCCGGCGTGAATCCCGAGGATGTGGAGATCACCGTCGAGGGCAACGAGCTGACCATCCGCGGCGAGTTCGTCCAGCCTGTGAAGGAGATGGAGAACGTGCAGTACCTGCTGCAGGAGCGCCGCTACGGCCCGTTTGAGCGCCGGATCAGCTTCAATGTGCCCATCGATGCCGAGCACATTGAGGCCACCTTCGAGAACGGCGTGCTCAAGCTGATCGTGCCCAAGGCGGAGGCCGTCCGACCGAAGCACATCAAGGTCCAGGTGAAGCAGTAATCACACCTGGTCCTGGAATGGGCCGAGCGGACGCTTCCGCAGCCCGGTGAAGGGAGAGTGGGGAGACCTGCTCTCCCTTTTTCCATTTGGATTTCCATCTGGACGCGCCCGGGAGGGCCGTCCGCTCCCAGGCCCAGTGTAGGGGCCCATACACCCGGGTCCGTCACTTCCTGGGAAAATGCGAGAAATCCGTGATCGCCAGCCGCTACCCCCTGCCTGGGCAGAGGCGAAGGGTGGCCAGGACCCTCTCCATGCCGGGGATCGTTAGACATTTCCTGGGGAGTCAGCCATAATTGGTTGTGGAAGAGGTGAACCCCATCCACAGGAAAGGACAGTCCGGGCCATGGGAGGAATGTACGGCGATATCGTCGTCTTCAGCGGACCCGCTAACCAACCCCTGACGTTAAAGATCTGTGAATATCTTGGCTAGGAACCGGGGAAGGCGGAGGTTTTCAACTTTCCCAACAGCAACACCTTCTGCCGGCTGCAGCAGAGCGTGCGGGGCAAGGACGTTTTCATCGTCCAGCCCACGGGCAACCCCACCAACGAGAACCTGATGCAGCTGCTCATTTTCATCGAGACGGTGCGCCGGGACAGCGCTGGGCGCATCACCGCGGTGGTGCCCTACTACGGCTACGGCCGCACGGACAAGAAGGACCAGCCTCGGGTGCCCATCACGGCCCGGCTGGTGGCGGATCTGATCCACACGGCCGGGGCCGACCGGTTTCTGACCATCGATCTGCATGCCGGGCAGATCCAGGGCTTCTTTACCATCCCAACGGACGAATTGACGGCCCGGCATCTCATGGTAGAATACTTCCAGGAGAAAAATCTCCAGGATGCCGTGGTGGTGGCGCCGGACATCGGCGCGGTGCGGCGGAGCCGGAATTTCGCCCAGGACCTCCGCCTGCCCCTGGCCTTCATCGAGAAGCGCCGCTCCCTGCAGGAAGGCTCCATCTTGGACATGTCCAACCTGATCGGCGACGTGGACGGGAAGGACGCCATCCTGGTGGACGACGAGATCGACACCGGAGGCACCATCGTCCGGGCGGCCCAGCTCCTGCGCAAGTGCGGCGCCCGGCACATCTACGCCGCGGTGACCCACGCCGTCTTCTCGGACCCGGCTCCGGAGCGGCTGCGCAACAGCGAGTTCACCGAGGTGGTGGTCACCGACACCCTGTTTCTGCCCCCGGAGAAACGCTGCGACAAGATCACGATCCTCTCCGTGGCCTCCCTGCTGGGCGAGGTCATCTGGCGCATCCACAAGGGGATCAGTGTGGGGGATCTGTTCAACGAATGAGACTGGCGTGAAGCCCGAAAAAGTTATGCGATCCCCTCGGGTGGATGGTATGATGAAGGATGGAGGCCGGTTCGGCGCCTCCTGAAAAGTGAGGAACGAGACCAAACTATGCTGAAGAAAATTTACACTGCGATTGCAGGGGACCCCAACGAAAAGTTGCTCAAGAAGCTGCGCCCCCGGGTGGAGGCGATCAACAACCTGGAGAAGGCCTTCGAGGCCAAGAGCGACGACGAGTTGCGGGCCATGACCCAGGAATTCAAGACCCGCATCCGGGAGGAGACGGCCGCACTGCGCCGCCAGCTGGAGGAGGCGGAGCAGGAGTACGAGGCCGTGGCCGGGACCGAGGAGCAGAAGTTCGCCCGGATCGAGGTGGAGCGCCTGCGCAAGGAGCTGCTCCGGGCCGAGGAGGAGATCCTGGACCAGATCCTGCACGAGGCCTTCGCCGCCGTGCGGGAGGCCAGTAAGCGCACCATCGGCCTGCGCCACTACGACGTGCAGCTCCTGGGCGGCATGGTCCTGCACCAGGGCATGATCGCGGAGATGAAGACCGGTGAAGGCAAGACCCTGGTCGCCACCCTGCCCCTTTACCTGAACGCCCTCTCGGGCCGGGGCGTGCACCTGGTCACCCCCAACGACTACCTCTCCAAGGTGGGCCTGCAGCTCATGGGGCCCATCTATCGCCTGCTGGGCCTGAACGCCGCGGTGATCCAGAGCAGCGCGGGGAACCCGGACAAGGGCAGCTTCATGTACGATCCCGAGTACCCGGCCCAGGACGACCGCTACCAGTCCCTGCGTCCCATCAGCCGCCGGGAAGCCTACCAGGCGGACATCCTCTACGGCACCAACAACGAGTTCGGCTTCGACTACCTGCGGGACAACATGGTCTGGGAGAAGGAGCGCATGGTCCAGCGGGAGCTGCACTACGCCATCGTCGACGAGGTGGACAACATCCTCATCGACGAGGCCCGCACCCCGCTGATCATCTCCGGCGAGGCCCGGGACAGCTCCGACTACTACCAGAAGTTCGCGGAGATCGTGCGCAAGCTGCGGCCGGTCCAGGATGAGGACGACGAGAACGCCAGCGGCGACTACGTGGTCAACGAGAAGGAGCGGGTGGCCACCCTGACCGAGGAGGGCATCGCTCGGGTGGAGCGGATGCTGGGGGTGGAGAACCTCTACGCGCCGGAGAACTTCGAGCTGCTCCCTTACCTGGACAACGCCCTGCGAGCCCATGCCCTCTACCACCGGGACAAGGACTACATCGTCCGCAACAACGAGGTCATCATCGTGGACGAGTTCACCGGTCGGCTCATGGAGGGCCGCCGCTACGGCGAGGGGCTGCACCAGGCCATCGAGGCCAAGGAAGGGGTGAAGGTCCAGAAG
>WGCB01000534.1 GCA_015494005.1 Caldilineaceae bacterium | reverse complement strand
CTTGAGCTGCGCCGGGTCCTCGGCCAGCTCGGCCAGGAGACGGGCCAGGGCCTCCACATCCCCAGGTGGGAAGAGGCGGCCGGTGATCCCGTCCTGGACCTTCTCGGCCAGCGCGCCCAGGCGGCTGGCCACCACCGGCACCCCCGCGGCGTAGGCCTCCTGGATCACCAGGGGGGAGTTCTCGTACCAGAGGGAGGGGACCACCAGGGCGTCCACCTGGCCCAGGGCGTCCCCCACCTGCTCGTAGGGGATGGGGCCGGCGAAGCGGATGCCAGGGTGCCGGGCCAGAGCCTTCACCTCTGCCGCGTACTCCGGGAAGGGCTCGCTGCCGTAGATGGTCAGGGACGCGCCGTCGGGCAGGCGGTTGAAGGCCTCCACCAGGACGTGCACTCCCTTCTGCCAGGCCAGGGAGCCCAGGAAGGCGAAGTGGGGTCGGCCGGGCGGCTCAGGCCAGGGGGAGCGGCGGCTCGGGTCCAGGCGAGCCGGGTCCTGGCCGTTTTCCAGCACGGTGATCCGTTCCCCGGGGAAGCCCTGGTCCACGTACTGCTGGCGCAGGAAGTGGCTGGGCGCGATGAAGCGGTCGATCTGGGCGACCATGCGGCGCAGGTAGCGGTTGCGGTAGGCGAAGGGCAGGGCCACCAGGGGGCGCAGCCTCCGCAGCCAGTGGAGATCCGCCCGCTCCGTGGCGCAGTCCACGCAGTTCATGCAGGCGAAGGCCGGCCCGGCGCAGGGGGAGCGGTCCGGGCGTACGAGCTGGCTGTTGGCACAGAAGAACCAGTAGTCGTGGAGGGTCAGCAGCCGAGGCAGGGGCGCCGCCAGGGCGATGAGCCGGGCCGAGACCCCCTGCACGTGCTGGAAATGGACCAGTTGGGGCGTCGTCCGGGTCAGAAACTCCCGGAAGGCCTGCTCCACGGCCCCGTCCCGAAAGGTGTGCCAGTATTGCTGGATGGGCCCCTCCCCTGGCTGGCTGGAGCGGGGCGCTGGCCAGAGGTGCACCCCGTCCCGCTGCCCGGGCCCGTATTCGATCCTGGCCCCGGCCCGGGGATAGAAGAGATGCACCTGGTGTCCCTCCGCCGCCAGCTGACGGGCCAGGCTCCAGGTGTAGATCTCCGTGCCACCCAGGCTCTCGGGTGGCAGCTTGTGGACGGTCAAAGCGATGCGCATGGGCTCAGTCGATCCGGAGGATAGTCACGCCGCCAGCCTGGTAGACGACGGAAGCCAGGCTGCTCTCTTGAAGAAACGTCGGATCCAGGCCCGGGCCGGAAAAATCTCCCTTGGCGCCAATGTAGACGTACTCCACGCCCTGGGCCTTCAGCTCCAGCAGAGCAGCGGCGTCTGTCTCCAGCCGATCCGCCAGCTGGGAGAGGTGAATGATCTCCTGGCGGTAGTCCTCCGGCCCCAGGCTGAAGATCATGGTGCCTGCTGTGGTCCGGCGGCCGGTGAAATACGGGATCCAGTAGCCGGCATCCGTGCCATGGGGGGCTTGAGGTAGCCAGAAGTAGGTGTTCACCGCGAAGCGGGCGTCCCTGGGCACGTTGGCGTTGATCCAGTCCATGGCTGTCACATCCTGGGGTGTGACGAAGTAGCGAAAAGGCTCCACCTCCGTGACCCGGATGTGGCTGGCCACGAATCCAGCCGCCAGGATGAGGGCCAGCAGGCCTTGGACCATCGGCTGGCGCCACCGGGATGAGGCCAGGGCGAGCAGCTCGTGCACAGCACTCCCGACGAGCAGCCCGATAGGCAGGTAGAGCATGATGAGCACCGCGCCCAGGTTGGTCACGTTCAGCAGTGAAACGCCGAGCAGGTAGGCGTTGCCCAAGGCGAAGAGCGCTCCTGTCCAGAGGATGGCGCCCATGGCCAGCCTGTTGCGCCGCACCAGCCCCAGCCCAGCGGACAGCAGGGCCAAGATCAACAGCCACGGGCGGGCCACCAGCACCGGGTAGACGGAAAGAGGGAACTGAAAATAGGAGAGGCTCTTGGCCGAAGCGGCAGCGGTCTCTGCCTGGACCGTGGTGTGGGTCGCGGTGAAGACCCGGAGCGCGTCCGCCAGGGCAGGGGCCACGAAGAGCAGGGCCAGCCCACCCGTGATCAGCGTGCCGAGGAGCACGCGCCCGAACCCTTCCCGTCGAGCCTGCCACAGCTCCCACAGAACGCTGCCCGCCAGCAGCGGAAGATAGAACGCAGCCACCCGAAAATGCATCAAAAAGACGGCGCTGGTGAGGATTCCAGCCAGGAGGGTGGCTGCCAGGATGCGCCAGCGATGTTGGGACCAAGGCTTCCGCCAGCACCGGATCGCCTCCCAGGTGACGAGCCAGGCGATGAGCATGATGGTCTGGCTGGCCAGCTGGGTGAACCGACCCCAGTTCACGTATAAGGCTGGCTGGTGAGAGAGCAGTCCCACCAGTGCTGCTCCTACCAGAGCCTCCACGCGACCCAGCTTGCGGTCCAGCACCAGGTAGACCCCCAGGCCACTCAGCCCGTTGAGGGTTTGGGCTGTCCACAGCAGGGCCGTATGGGCTGGGACCTGGGCCAGCCACTGCACGGTCGCGGTCAGGCTGTAGAGGCCCAGGTGATATTGGTCTAGAGAGACGGGCGAGTAGGGCTCCAGGGATGTGGGGAGCTGGCCCTGGACCGCGGTCAGCTGGGTGAGCAGGGCATGGTGCAGGGAATCGGACCAGGCGGGGAAGGGGCGATCCCGGACGATCCAGTACCGGGTGAAGAGGGTCATGCCGAAGATGGCCAAGGCCCAGGGCTCCCAGGAATCCAGACGCAGCAGGGAGGGCCAGTCCCGTCTCAGCTGCCACACGGTGACCCCGGCCATGACCAGCAGGAGCGCGCTCATCTTGTACGGGCCGAAGGTCAAGAAGGGGAGGAGCCAGCGGCTCATGTAGAAGAGCACCGGGAACCCGGCCACACTGAGGCCCACCGCCAGGATCCAGCGCTGCAGTCCAGTCCACGAGCGCCAGAGCCCGGTGATCGCCAGCAGAAACCAGCCCGGAATCAGTAGTATGGCGGCGAGAACGACAAGGACACGAAGTTCAGAGGGGTTCATCAGGGGTGCGCTCGATGGAAGTCACGCTCGCGAAGCCCTCGCGAGGAGCTGTTCGTAGATGGCCTGAAGCCGGGCATAGGTCTGGTCCCAGGTGAAGTGGGCCAGGACCTGAGCACGTCCTGCGGAGCCCAGGCGCTGGGCCAGCTGCCGGTCTCGGAGCAGGGTGAGCAGGGCGTTGGCCAGGGCGTCCACCTGGCCGAAGGGCGTCAGCAGGCCCGTCTCCCCCGGCTGCACCAGCTCGGGGATGCCCCCAGCCGCCGCGCCGACCACCGGCTTGCCGTGGAGCCAGGCCTCCAGGAGGACGATACCGAAGGTGTCCACCTGGCTGGGCAGCGCGAACACGTCGCAGCTGGCCAGGAGAAGTGACTTCGTCTCCTCGTCCACAGGCCCCAGGATGTGCAGCCGACCTGCCAGCCCGGCCTGCAGCTCCGGAGGCAAGGAGGCCACGAAGGTTCGCAGGTCCTCTGCCTGGGGGCCGGCCGCCACCAGGTGGACGGCTTCCCCGTCAACGTTGAGGTGGGCCACGGCCTGGGCCAGAGTGAACGCGCCTTTATCGTACGTGTTCGCGCCCAGAAACGCAACAACCGGTCCGCTCAGGCCATGCTGACGCCGGAACCTCTCCACGGCCTGGGGGCTGGGCTGGAAGGCCGGCTGAGGATCCACGCCCATGGGCAGCACGCGGACACGCGCGGACGCCACCCCCAGCTCCGCGTAGGCCTCGGCCTCCCGGCGGGAGAGGGCGATGAGAGCCTGGGCTGTCCGATAGATCCGGCGCTGGTGAGGCATGGTGAAGTGGGCGGTCACGGCCGGGCTGCCCAGGTGCATGAGGGGAACGGCCACCACGGGTTTGCCCCAGCGCTGAGCCGCCTGGGCCCCACGGGTGAAGAGTCCGTCCCAGCTGGCGTCGGTGACCTGCACCAGATCCACCTGGGG
>WGCB01000533.1 GCA_015494005.1 Caldilineaceae bacterium | reverse complement strand
GTTCTGCAGATCCGACAGGCTCAGGTCGTCCAGCCCCAGGAAGAGGACCGCGCCCCAGATGCTGCCCAGGGTCAGCAGCAGGAAGCCCAGGATCAGCCCCAGCCAGAAGTAGGTGCGGGAGCGATCTTTGCTGTCGGGAGTGGGGGCGGCGTCAACTTGGATTGGTTGGGTCATAGGCATGCAAAAATGCCAGCCTTCCGCAGACGGGCTGCATCGGGCGGGCATTGGAGTCAACCGAGGCTATCGGATTGGGCCGGGCACGGGACGGTCAGGAAAGCTCCCCCAGCACCCGCAGCACGCCCACGTACTGGCCCTTCATGTCCAGGCTGTTGTGGGCCAGCAGCACGGAACCGGAGCGGCCATCGTCCAGCTTCACCGTCATCACCCGGTCCCGGTGGAGCTCCACGAAGACATCCGTGGCGTTCAGCCGCTTGGTGCGGTAGAAGATGCGGTAGCGGCTATCGGGGCGATAGTTGGCCTGCTTCAGCTCCACGATCTCCACCTCGTCCAGGTGGGAGACCGGGCGTTCTCGGTCGTCCAGATAGAGGGTCGCTTTCATGGGCGTCCACTTTCCTTGGCTGGCTGGTGTTTGCGGCGGACAGTTCTCTCGGCAGGATTCTCTCGATGGGATTGTCTCGATGGGCTGGTTTTTTCCCTGGGGCCAGAGCGGCCGCAGGGACCCAACTTTGCCCCGCTATTGTAGCAGATTCCTCGACTTCTGGCCAAACAGGCACGCCCGTCGGGCGCCTGGATTTCTCCTCTTTGCCAGGGGGTGCAGCCTCCTGGTACAATCCAGGACCGACCCCGCCAGCCTGTCCTTGACACCCACCCGTCCTTGACGTCCAACCGAACGAGTTCATCCGAACTGCCCAATCTGGGAGCGCCCGCATGAACGCCGCCATCCAAACCCTCCTCCTGCTTGCCCTGCCCCTGGTGGCCATCGGCATGACCAAGCGCGTGCGGATCCTGGACTGGGTGAGCCCGGTGATGTGGTCCTACCTGTTCGGGATGATCCTGGGCAACCTGCCGGGCCTGGGCCTGGACCCCAAGCTCTCCTCCACCTTCACGGAGATCAGCGTGCCCCTGGCCATCCCCCTGCTCCTCTTCTCCACGGACTTCAACGCCTGGCTGCGCCATGCCCGCGCGGCCGCGTTCTCCTTCCTATTGGCCACCGTCAGCGTGATGGCGATGGCCTTCCTGGGGGCCCGGATCTTCGCATCGGCCACGGACGAAGCCTGGAAGGTGGCGGGGATGCTGGTGGGCGTCTACACCGGCGGCACGCCCAACCTGCTCAGCATCGGCCTGGCCCTGGACGTGCGGGAGAGCACCTACATCCTGGTCAACGCCTCGGACGTGGTGGCCAGCGGCATGTACCTGCTCTTCCTCTTCACCCTGGCCAAGCCCCTGCTGGGCAAGTTCCTGCCTGCCTTCCCAGAGGCGGAAACGGCCCAGCCCCCAGTGGAGGATCTCCTGGGCCTGGGCAAGGGGCCGGCCTCTCGGCAGCGCCTGGCCCGGGACATGGGCCTGGGCTTCGTGCTCAGTCTGCTCATCCTGGGGGCGGGGGTGGGGATCTCCCAGGCCATCACCGGCGGCCTCTCGGTGGCCATCGTCATCCTGACCATCACCACCCTGGGCATTGTCGCCTCCTTCTGGCCCCGGCTCCGTCATCTGCAGGGCAGCTACGTCCTGGGCGACTACTTCATCCTGCTCTTCTCCGTGGCCATCGGCACCCTGACCGACTTCGGCAGCCTGGTCCAGTCGGGCTCCGCCATCTTCGCCCTCACCGCCACGGTGGTCTTCGGGGCCATCGTCCTCCACTATCTCCTGGCTGGCCTCTTCCGGGTCGATGTGGACACGGCCATCATCACCTCCGTGGCCGCGGTCTTCGGCCCGGCCTTCATCCCGCCCATCGCGGAGGTCCTGAAGAATCGGCAGGTGCTCCTCTCCGGGCTGACCACCGGGCTGGTGGGCTACGCGGTGGGCAACTACCTGGGGCTGGCCCTGGCCTACTGGCTGCGGCCGTGAGGCCCCCTGGACCCCGTCATCCCATCAGCCGCCCTCCACCCGGGTCAACTGATCCAGCACATCCAGCACCATCTCCCGGACGTCGCCCCGGTTGGGCAGGCTGGCGATGAGGCCGTACATGGCCGCGGTCCGACCCGAGGAGCCACCCTCCTCGCTGGTCACCTGGGAGGCGGCCATGCCTGTGAGCTTGCTGAAGAGGCCCGGCGGCAACACCTTGGCCGCTCCCCGCACCAGCCCCACCTGCAGCCGAGCGGCCATCTTGTGGACCGTGAGCTTCCGGGCCGCGGCGGCTGCCTCCGCCAGGTCCGCCAGGAAGGGCTCCACCACCTGGGTATGGGCATGGTTCACGGTCAGGTGCAGGCTGGCCGGGAACTGCTGCCGGTCCAGGTGCCAGCCCCGCAGCCCCATCTCGTCCCCCACCTGGTAGATGTCCAGACCCTGCCCGCCGATGGCCAGGATGCTCATGGCCGGGTCGCCCAGCACCTGGAGGCCCGGGATCGCCTGGATGCCCGCTCGCAGTCGACTGACCGCCTCCATCACCTCCCGGGCGATGTTTCGGTAGCCCTCCTGGCCCAGGAGCTGCATCACCGCCCAGGCCGCGGCGATGGTCCCACCGGGCCGGGTGCCGGTCATGGTGGGGGAGGCGTAGATGCCCCCGGACCAGTCCGTGTGGACGAAGAACTGGTAGCGACGCAGGGCCCCATCCCGGTAGAGGATCACCGAGGCGCCCTTGGCCGCGTAGGCGTATTTGTGCAGATCCACGGAGATGGAGGTCACCCCAGGGACCGCGAAGTCGAAATCCGGCACCGGGTAGCCCAGCTCCCGGACGAAGGGAAGCATGAAGCCGCCCACGCAGGCGTCCACGTGGCAGAGCAGGCCTCGCTCCTGGGCCAGGGCCGCCAGCTCCGGGATGGGGTCCACCACCCCCTGGGGATAGGAGGGCGCGGAGCCCACCACCAGGATGGTGTTGGGGGTGATGGCCGCCTCCATGGCCGCCACATCCGCCCGGAAGTCCGGCCCCACGGGCACGTGCACCGCCCGCAGGCCGAAGTAGTGGGCCGCCTTGTCGAAGGCCGGGTGGGCCGTCCCGGGCAGGAGGATCTCCGGCTCCCGGGCCTGGGGACGGTGCTCTCGGGCCCAGTCCCGGGCCGTCTTCACCGCCATGAGGATGCTCTCCGTGCCTCCGGAGGTCATGTTGCCCACCACCTGGCTATCCCCCTGGAGCAGGCCCGCGGTCATGGCCACCACCTCCGCCTCAAAGCGGCGCAGGCTGGGGAAGGCGGTGGGGTTCAGGC
>WGCB01000532.1 GCA_015494005.1 Caldilineaceae bacterium | reverse complement strand
TACTTGCTCTCAACTGGCTGGCCCCTGCGTCGCATCCATGACCTGGAAGTGCTGATCGGCGAGGCCACCGAGAGGGACGAGGATTTCCAGGCATTTCTGGCGCCGTGTCAGCGCATCACCGAATACTACATCGAGACCCGTTACCCCACAGGGCTTTTCACGCCCTTGGAAGCCTCGATCCTGAGAGCGGATCTTGCCATCGTCCGGGATCTGGCTCGGCTGGTCCAGTCAAAGGCAGGTAGTCTGCCCTAGGCTTCGCTTCCTCCTGTGTCCCCGGTTAACCACTCCCGCAGTTTCGCCAGGCTCTCCTCTGTGCGGAAGTACTGGAAGTGATGCCCTGTGAGCTCCGCCACCTCCAGCTGGGGCCAGTGACCATGCCGCACGGCCCTGGCGCTCGCCACGCTCACCAGCAGATCGTTCTGCCCGCCCAGGACCACGTCCAGCCCCTGGTCCGCCACCTTGATCAGCCCCGCGGTGCTGAAGAGTTTCCGCCAGTCCAGGGGCGCGTCCGCGGCCTGGTTGGTGCCGATCTGCACGTAGTAGGGCACGTTGATCGGGCTGCCCTCGCTGTTCAGCTCCCGGTAGAACTCAGAGTCCGGGACCAGGTCGTCCACCCCGGCGGCCGCGTCCCCGATCTGCTTCAGGACCCAGCTGGCGATCAGGGCCGGCGGGACCAAGCCCCCCTGGTTTAGCCCGATGGTGCCCAGCCAAACGATGAGATCCTTGCCTTTGGCCAGAGGAGTGCCGTTGTTGGGCGCGCCGGCCATGAAGACCCGATCCACGAAGGCGTGGGCCCCGGCCAGCTCCACCGCGGCCCGCACCACCCCCGTCCCCATGCTGTGACAGAAGACGTCCAGGCTCCAGCTGTCGTCCGGGCCGAAACCCACGAACTGGAGGGCCTGGGCGAGGATGCGGCCGTTCTCCCGCATGGAGGTGTTGAAGGTCTCGTAGTCGAAGGTCAGGCAGAGATCGTAGCCGCCCAGCTCCTGGAAGCGGGGCCAGGCGTTGCGCACCTGCCACTCGGTGCTGCTGCTGAAGCCGTGGACCAGCAGGGCCACCCGCTGGGCCTGGGCCAGATCCTCCGGCCGCACCGGCCCGTAGACCGGTTCCCCCGTTTCGTCCAGGGTGGCCTGGCGTAGGCCCGTGTCCGGGGGCAGCTCCCGATGGAGGACCTTGTAGAGGAAGAGGCGCACGGTGCGCTTCAGGTCCCGGGTCTCCTCCTCCTGGCCGGCCTCGGCGGGCCGATCCTGGGGCGGGGGCAGGTGCTGGATGGCCACGGCCAGGCGGCGCTGGCCCTCCCCGGCCCCGGACCGGCTGCGGGCGTCCTCTGCCTGGCCCACCAGGTGATAGAACTGGCCGTCGAAGGCCACGGGCAGCAGGCCGGCCAACCCCGGCTCGTCGGGCAGGCTCAGCTCCAGGCGCAGGGGCGCATCCGGGGAGACGCTGGCCAGCTGGCTCGCCTCCCCCTGGATGGCCACCACCGCCGGGTCCGCGCCCTGGGCCCGGCTCCCCGGCCCCAGGGCCAGGGGCTGGAAGTGCTCCTGGGCTTCCGGGCTCTCCAGGCCTGGGGGCAAGGCCGGGGGCTGCTCCACGTCCGGGCCCCGGCTGGCCTGGCCCAGGCTGCTCAGCACCAGAGAGCCCTGGAAGTCCGCCGGTTTCTCCAGGGTGATCTCCAGAGGTGTGCCCAGGTCCACCTGGGTCTCCCCTGGGTTGAGCTGGCGGCGGGTGTGCTGGTTCAGGACGGTGATCTCCAGCTGCTCGGTGATCCACTGGTTGTGGACATCGTCCCGGCGCACCACCAGGCGGCGGGTGCGGCTGCCGTCGTGGCGGATGCCGTTGAGCAGCTCGGCCAGGGGGCCGCTGGCCCGGGTGCGGGCCACGGGCATGGGCTCGTTCAGCTCCGGCATCTGGAGCACGTCGAAGTCGATGGGCTGGCGGGTGGCGAAGACCTTGATGATCTCCGTGCTGCGGGAGGCGAAGGGGTTGTTCACCTCCGGCTCCAGCCCCACAAGCTGGATCTCCTTGCCCCCGGCCACGGTGGCGTAGGGCGCGGTCTCCGGGTAGAGGCGGAAGATGCCGAAGTTGGCGCTCAGGTTGAAGACGGACAGGTAGAGGGTCTCCGTGGTGTTGTTGCGGATGGTCACGTGCAGCTTGCGGCCTGGGGGGAGCACCGCCTCGTGACCGGCCTCCCGCAGGTCCTGGGGATCGTAGGGCCGCCCGCTGCGGCCGATCTTGGTGTAGCTCACCGCCTCGATGCTCACCGCGCCCTCCAGCACCGGGATGGGGGCCGGGTTGCGCAGGCGCTGCACGTTGCGGAAGATGGCCAGGTGCGCCAGGAATTCCGCCACCTTGGCCGCCCCCTCCAAGGTGCGGGGCGGGGTCTCCACCACGATCTGCACCCCATCGCTGTCCAGGATCCGGTACCGATCCCCCTGCGCGTCCACCCGGAAGATGGCGCCCGGGTCGTCCCCGGGGACGACCTCCAGGAAGGGGGAGGGTGCGCCCTCGGCCGGGCTCTGGATGGCTCGCTGGACCAGGGCATCGTCCACGGCCACGGGGTAGACCAGGTTCTCGTAGCCCAGCGCGGTGACCGTCACCCGGCTGGCCGGCTGGATGGTGGTCCCTGGCGGGCCGGTCATCTCCTCCAGCCGGGCCCAGGCATGGTCCACCTTGGACTCCACCACCGTGCCCCGGGCCAGGGGCGGGCCCTGCAGGTCGCTGCCCGGCGGGTAGATGGCCACCTGGCTCTCCGGGCTCAAACCCAGGGCCGCGCCGCCGTTCACCTTGACGAAGACCCCGTCCGGCCCCTCCTCCACCTCCAGGACCAGCAGGTGAGGGTCGCTGGGCGCGGCCAGCCCGCCCAGGACCTGGCGATTCTCCGGCCCTTCCAGCTGGGGGGACTGCTGGGGATAGACCGCATGCACGTTGGTGTAGACGAAATCGTGGACCTGGCTCCAGGTCATGCCCGGCCGGTAGTTGTTCAGGGCCTTGACCAGGAAGTAGCTGGTGGCCCCGTGCCACTGCCCGGTCTGGGGGTCCCGATACTCGTAGCTCAGCTCCTCGTCCCGGCAGCCCGCCAGGAGCACGTGACCACCCCCGGGCAGGGTCCAGCCGCTGGGACGGCGCAGGGCCCGGGTGGCGGCCTGGGGCGTGGGCGGCCCGCTCAGGATGGTCTCGGGCGGGCGCTCCCGCTCGTCCGCCTTGCCCCGCCGGGCTCGAGGACGGCTCTCGTCCGGCTCCGCCGCGGCCCGGGTGCCGCTCCCCGAGTGGCAGCAGTCCAGGACCACCGTCACCGTCGCGCCCTTGGCCTCCACCTGGCGGATCAGCGCGCCCAGCTCCTTGTCCAGCAGGTCGTAGACGCCGGGGGTGCGGCTGTCGTGGGGGACGATGGTCTCGTCGTAGCCGTCCAGCTCCGTGGGATCGCTGCTCCGGGCCTGGGCACCGTGCCCGCTGTAGTGGAAGAAGACCTGGTCCCCGGGGCCGGCCTGGGCCAGGTGCTCCTGCCAGCCCTTGATGATGTTCTCCCGGGTGGCCAGGGCCTCCGGGGGCTCGCTGGCGTCCATGCGGGCGGTGAGCAGGCGCACGTTCTCCGGGGGCACGCCCAGCCGGTCCACCAGGAGGGCGCGCATGGCCTCCGCGTCTGCGACGCAGCCGCGCAGGTGAGGGGCCTCTCGGGTGTTGCGGTAGCGGTCAATGCCGACCAGCAGGGCGAAGGTTTTCGGCGTAGGCATGGGATACTCCTTGGGCGAGGAACCCTGGCTGGAGAGGGCCTGGGTGGACGGTTCGAGAGGACGAACCATGGGTCATCAGGGGGCCATTATAGCACAGAGCCGGAAGCGGAGACCAACCGGATCCGGTTTGCGGAAAGGCGGTGCATTCGTTACAATGCTTGCGTTTGGGCGTTGAGTTTTCTGTAGAGTGGCCAGGACGATAGGCACAGGGGACAGCTTCATGGACGGAGGACGGTGGTCACGGAGATGGGCGCTGCGAGGGTTGCTCCTGCTGGTGATCCCGGCGTTGCTGCTGAGCGCCTGCGGCCGCTCCCGCTCCCAGGAGCCCCCCACCGCGACGCCCCTGGCCCTGCCCACGGCCACCCCCACACC
>WGCB01000531.1 GCA_015494005.1 Caldilineaceae bacterium | reverse complement strand
GGGGAAGGCCGCGAGGGCGACCCTCCCCTCTGGCAGCATGGTTGGTCTACTGGCCGACGGGGTTACTGGCTGACCGGGGGCTCCTCGTCGATGGGCACCCGGAAGAGACCGCTCTTGATCTCCTCCTCCCGCTGGCGCACCAGCTCCAGGAGCTCGGCCGGCAGCTTCTCCTCGAAGCCGTGGAAGGGGGCCAGGCGCGCGCCGCCCTTGGCCATCATGGAGAAGTCCTTCAGATCCTGGGCGGTGTAGGAGCCGCTCTCCACCTGCTGGATCACGTACTGGACCGTGGGGTTCATGTCCCAGACCGGGCCGGTGATGACTGTGTCCGGGGCCAGGGAGTTCTGGTCCGACATGTTGCCGAAGGCCAGGAGCCCGTTCTCCGCGGCCGCCTCGATGACGCCGAAGCGCTCCGCGAAGAGGATGTCCGCGCCGGCGTCGATCTGGGCCAGGGCCGCTTCCTTGGCCGCGGCCGGGTCGAACCAGGAATTGATGAAGGTGACCAGCACCTCGGCATCCGGGTTGGCCTCCTTGACGCCCACGATGTAGGCGTTGATGATGCGGTTCACCTCGGGGACCGGGTAACCGCCCACCACGCCCACCTTGCCTGTCTTGGTCAAGGTGCCGGCGATGAGGCCGCAGAGGTAGGCGGGCTCGTGGATCCAGTTGTCGAAGACCGAGAGATTCGGCTCCGCGGGTCCCAGGCCAGAGCCGAAGACGAAGGCGATCTCCGGGTAGTCCTTGGCCACCCGGCGCACCGCCTCCTCGTTGCCGAAGGCGTCCCCGAAGATGACGGCCGGCTGCTGCTCGCTGGCCACCTCGTTGAGGATGCGCTCCATGTCCCCGGAGTAGCCGATGTTGTCGGTCCACTGGTAGTCGATCTGGCCAGCCTCTTTGGCGCTTTCCAGCGCGGCGTGGATGACGCCGTCCCAGGGCTCCTCGATGGGGGTGGCGAACGCGGCGAACACCTTCAGCGGCCCGCTCTCGGCGCTGCTCCCCTCCGAGGCAGGGGCAGCAGCCGGCGGAGCCGGGGCGGCACAGGCGGTCAGCAGCAGGCTGGCAGCAAGCAGGCAAAGTACAACGGCGCGGATCTTGGACATGTGGGCCTCCTGGTGTGGATGGTCGGTCGGGAACCGGGTTGAGATGAACGATCGGGATGGGGAATCCGAGCGGGGGAAAGAGTTCGGTAGAGGTATTATAGGCAGGTCCAGGGATGTGTCAACCAGCGAAAAAGGACAAAACACAGATGGCCCCGACCGGATGAAGGTCGAGGCCATCTGTGTTCGAGGCGCTGGCTCGGTGAGGGCGATGCCTGACTAGGACGTTCTCGGTATGTGGACGGGCAGTTGGAGGATTTCATCCAAGTGGGTTTCCTCGTGGCCACGCCCGTTCCGCGCCGAGACGTGGTCTCCGGCGTCGCGGACCTTGGAGGAGGACTTGGCCCTGGTCTGGAAACGATCCACGTTCCTGAGCAGGCCCTGGGCCATCTCCGCCAGGTAGCCGGCGGTGGTGGCAAGCTCCTGGGTCTGGGCGTAGAGTTCCTGGGCCGCGGCCGAGGCTTCCTGGCTGGCCGCGCTGTTGTGCCGGGAGATGGTGGCGATCTCCGTGGCGGCCTGCTGGACCTGCTGGCTGTTGCTGACCAGGTACAGGACCGTCTCGTTGTTCTCCTCCACCACGGTGGCCACCTGGGACATGGCCTCCTCCACCGTCTGGCTGCTCTCGCTGAGCACCGAGACGGCCTGCCCGATCTTCTCCATGGAGGTCACCATCTGGGACATGGACATCTGGATGGTCTCCAGCCCCATCTGCACCCGGTTGGAGAGCATGAGCCCGTTTTCTGCCTCCAAGTTGCTCACGTGTATGGCCGTGATGGCCTGGTTGGTGGCCTCCTGGACAGCCTGGATGCGTCGGGCGATGTCCCGGGCGGACTTGGCCGAACGCTCGGCCAGCCGCCGGATCTCGTCCGCCACCACACCGAAGCCCCGGCCCTGCTGTCCAGCCCGGGCCGCTTCGATGGCCGCGTTGATGGCCAGGATGTGGGTCCGCTCCGCCACCTCGTCCATGGCCTGGACGATGCCGTCGATCTCCGCGGTCCGCTCCCCCATGATCTCCATACGCTGGTTGGCCCGCCGGACCGATTCGGCAATGGCCTGGAAGGTCTCCGTGGCCTGGGAGATGGTTCTGGTTCCTTCCAGAGCGGCCGTGCCAGCCTCCTGGGCCACTTGGTGGCCCTCAACGGCTGCTGCTTCCACCTGGGCGATGGCGGCGGCCAGTTTCTCTTCCTGGGCGGCCTGGGCGTTGTGCAAGGATTCGGTCTGGCGTTCCGCGCCGAAAGCGATGCGGTCCAGGGCCTCCAGCTGCTCCTCCACCGCCGCGGAGGTGCCCTCCGCGCCCCGCTGCTGGAGGGTGCTGCTGTGGGCCACCTGTTCGATGACCTGGGCGATCTGCCGAGTGGCCAGGTTGGTCTGGCCCGTGGACTGCTGGAGCTGGGTGCTGACCGCGAACAGGTCCTGGGCGTTGGCCCGCACGTCCGTGAGCAGGCCGCGGAAATTGGTCAGCATGTGCTGGCAGGCCTGCCCCAGGATGTCCCGCTCGGACTTGGGCTGGATTTCCACAGTCAGATCCCCGTCGGCCAGGCGTTGAGCCGCCTGGGTCATCTCGCGCATGTAGGCAACGGTGCGCTGGAAGCTGCGCACCATATCCCCCAGCTCGTCGTTGCTCTCCTCCGGGAGGGCCTGCTCGATGTCCCCTTGGGAGAGCCCCTCCGCGGCCTGGGCGACCGCCTTCACAGCTCGGCCAATGGTGAGCGAGAGGACGAGCCCCGCCACCGTGGCCAGGACGACGGCGAACAGCTCCGCACCCAGCATCCAGCCCAAGGTGCGGGTTTGGGCCTCCTTCAACGTGCCCACACTCTGGGCCACGGTGCTGCTGGTCTCCACCCGCAGGGTGTTCAGGTAGCCCACCAGGATATCCACCTCCTGGTCAAACTCCTGGAGCTTGATCTGGGCTCCCTGGGTGTCCCCGTCCAGGAAGAGTTCGGTCATCTCTCGCCCGTGGCTGGCCATGCTTTTTTCTGCCAGGACGATTCTGTCCAACAGGTCCCGCTGGGGGAAGTCGGGGAGCAGTTTGAGCGCGGCCACCTCGGAGGTGAAGTAGCGTCGCGTCATTTTGAGCCGCTGGCGGATCTCCGGGGAATCCGTCAGGGCAAGCTGAGTGAAAAGCCCCTGCTCCTGGCGCACCAGGGCCATCATGTTGGCCGCGTGGCTCACTGTGGGGAGCTCCACTCGATAGAAGCGCTCCGTAATGGTGTCGATCTGCTGAAAATGGCGATAGGCCAGCCCGATGATCCCGGCCATTAACAGCACCGGGGCGAAGAAGCCAACCAGCAGTTTCGTCCGGATGCTGATTCGCATGCACGCACCTCACGTGGATTCTGTGGTTTAAGATGAAATTAAATGTCTGTTTCTATTATCGGCAGATGGAAGGGGAATTTCGAAGAATAAACGGCGCGGACGAGGAAATTGGGGTGGGAAGATGGTCCTAGAGGATCAGAAAAGGGAGAGCTGGCCTGGGGGCGGTTCGTCCCGCTTTGGACGCGCCGAAGGCATCTTGGGGGACCACTCGGGCAGGGGGAAGCGCTGGTGGATCCGTTGGCGCAGGCGGCGCACGGTGGCGGGGGAGTGGCCCTCGAAGGGGTTGTGGACGTAGATGGCCACCTGCTGCTTCCCCTCCAGCCACTCCGCTGCCCGCTGGGCCCAGATGTCCAGCTTGTCTTCCTGAGGGCGGCAGAGCTCCCGGTTGTTGGGTGGCTTGTTGCGGTCGTCGCCGATGAGGCGCACATGCACAAAGCCCGGCGCCTGGCCCGCCTCCAGGAGGGGCGTCCAGAGAGGGGCCAGATCCGGCGTGCCCACCCGGTCCACCAGCACCAGGGCCATGCCCCGCTGCGCCAGGAAGGCGGCAAACGCAGGCGTCATCAGGTCCGGCGACCGCACCTCCACGGCCAGGCGCAGCCCCTGAAGCTGAGGGGCCAGCCAGTCCAGGAAGCGGGCCAGGGTCCGCCCTTCCCCTTGCCGGGTGAAGTTGGGCGGGAACTGGAGAAAGCCCGGCCCTGCCGCCTCTCCCAGGGAACGCAGCACGTCCAGGAAGGCGAGAGTCTCCTGCTCGCAGCCCACCAGTCGCTTCTCGTGGGTGATGCTCCGGGGGGCCTTCAGCGCGAAGGTGAAGCCTTCCGGTACGCTGTCCAGCCACTGGAGGATGGTGGAGGGCCGGGGCAGGCCGTAGAAACTGCTGTTCACCTCCACGCTGTTGAACTGGGTGGCGTAGAAGGCCAGGAACTCGTTCTTGGGGAGCCCCTGGGGATAGAAGACGCCCGGCCAGTCCGGGAAGGTCCAGGAGGAGGTGCCGATGGCGAGTGGTGACATGGTTGGTGGCGGCGCTCGGGCCGGGATGGCAGGCCGGAAACTCCGGCTGCTACGGTCGAATCCTGCTTCCGCATTGTAGCCTGGGATGGAACCATCTCACAAAAAGCGCCGCCCTTTCTTGGCGTTTTCCCTGGAACCACGGCGGGGTGAAGGAGGGGGCGGAGGGCCCGGCACTGTGGCGTCCGCGTCCACCAGATGGTATACTCCAGAGGCAGGGAACCGGGGTGTGGCCAGGTGACCTTCCCCTCGGCCCGCCGCACATCGCCCATCCAGGAGCCCCTCCCGTGAAACTTCACCTCCACCACGCCCATCCCTGGGACGTTTCGCCCCAGGAGGCCATAGCCATCCAGGAGCGCCTGGCCAAGCTCGTCCGGGAGGAGCCCCTGGCCGGGCCCGTGCGCCGCATCGCCGGCATCGACATGAGCGTGCGGGGCGACCGGGTCCAGGCCGCAGTGGTGGTACTGGACTTCCCCAGCCTGCAGCTGGTGGAGGAGGCGGTCTGGCAGGGGGACGTGCCCTTTCCCTACATCCCCGGCCTGCTCAGCTTCCGGGAGGTGCCTCCGGTGCTCCGGGCCCTGGAGCGGCTCTCCGCCATGCCCGACCTGCTCATGACCGACTCCCAGGGGCGAGCCCATCCCCGTCGCCTGGGCCTGGCCTCCCATCTGGGCGTGCTCCTGGACGCCCCCACCATCGGCGTGGCCAAATCCAGGCTGGTGGGCACGCATCCCCCGCTCCCGGACGAGAAGGGAGCCTGGGTCCCCTTGATGGATCGAGGCGAGGTCATCGGCGCGGTGGTGCGCACCCGGGCCGGGGTCAAGCCGGTCTACGTGAGCGTGGGGCATCGGATCACCCTGGCCCAGGCCGTGGAGTACACCCTGGCTTGCACCACCCGCTACAAGCTGCCGGAACCGACCCGCCTGGCCCATCGCCTGAGCCGGCGGGATGTCACGGGCTGAAGCCCAGCAAACCACTTCCATGAGCTCGCAGGAGGGACAAGGACCATGGCGCTTTTCGGTGGAATCGAGGCTGGCGGGACCAAGTTCGTCTGCGCGGTGGGCACCGGGCCCGACGACATCCGGGCCGAGATCCGTTTCCCCACCGGCCCGCCCCAGGAGAGCATCCAGCAAGCTGTGGCCTTCTTCCAGGAGCAGCAGGCCCAGGGCGAGCCCCTGGCCGCGGTGGGCATCGCCTCCTTCGGCCCAGTGGACCCGAACCCCGATTCCCCCACCTTCGGCTACGTGACCACTACGCCCAAGCCGGGCTGGGCCTTCACCGACTTCGCCGGTGCGGTGAGCCGGGCCCTGGACCTGCCCGTGGGCTTCGACACGGACGTGAACGGCGCCGCTCTGGGGGAGCACCGCTGGGGCGCGGCCCAGGGGTTGGACACCTTCATCTACCTGACCATCGGCACAGGCCTGGGCGGGGGCGGCATGGTCAACGGACGGCTCATCCACGGCCTCATGCACCCGGAGATGGGCCACATCCGCATCCCCCACGACTGGGGCAAGGACCCGTACCCGGGCTTCTGCATCTACCATGGCGACTGCCTGGAAGGGCTCTCCGCCGGCCCGGCCCTGGAAGGGCGCTGGGGGCAGCGGGGGGAGACCCTGCCGCCGGACCATCCGGCCTGGCCCCTGGAGGCCCACTACCTGGCCCTGGGCCTGGTCAACTTCATCTGCACCCTCTCGCCCCAGCGCATCATCATGGGGGGCGGGGTCATGGAGCAGCGGCAGCTCTTCCCCCTGATCCGCGCCCGGGTCCAGGCGCTGCTGAACAACTACCTGCAGCTGCCGGCCATCCTGGAGCGGATCGACGAGTACATCGTGCCGCCGGGGCTGGGCAGCCGAGCAGGGGTGCTGGGGGCCATCGCCCTGGCCCAGGACGCCTTGGCCCGCCAGCAGGGCGCCCAGGGAGAGGGGGGCTGATCCGTGGCGCGTGGCCCGTTCGATCGAACGGGCCACGCGCCACGGATC
>WGCB01000530.1 GCA_015494005.1 Caldilineaceae bacterium | reverse complement strand
GGTGGTAAATCGGCTCACCAAACGCTGGCGGAATGGACATTTTCCGAGGAATGGAGCGAAGTCTGACCCGCGTTCAGGCCCGCGGGGCGATCGACCGTCAGTATAGCCGGGCCAGACCATGCCGGGCCGGACCTGGCTGGGACCAGAAACAGACGCCTTTTGTACGCTCGCCCGACGGAAAGGGTACGCTGGAGGGGAGTGGAGAAATGGGGAGTGGGGATCAGTCCACGATGTGGACGGGCATGCCCAGGTAGGCCATGTCGTAGAGGATAGCCGCGTCCTGGTCCAGAAGCATGGCGCAACCGAAGGTGGCTGGCTGGCCCACCAGCTCATCCCAGAGCTTCTGCCCGTTCTCCCACATGATGGGGATGCCGTGGATACCGTTCTCGAAGTTGCCCACGTCGTAGAGGCCCAGCCAGTAGGGCATGTCCAGGCGGTAGGCGCTGCTCTGGGCCATCTCCATCTTGGTCTTGATGGGGAAGGTGCCTGTGCGGGTCACCCACTCGCCCTGGCCGGTGCTGCACTTCCACTCGTGGACCACCTGATCCCCCTGGAAGATCCAGCAGCGCTGGCGGCTGATGCTGATGAGGAAGCGGGTGCCGGAGAGGGGCACAGGTGGGCGGCGCTCCGGCAGAGGCGGCGGACCGTAGGGGATGCGGACCTCCAGCCCCTGGAAGACGGTGGCCTCGTCGGGAAGGTCGTTGTAGCGGACGATAGCCCCGGGCGTGGTGTTGTACTGGAGAGCCAGGCCCGAGAGGGTCTCCCCCGGCCGCACCAGGTGATAGCGGAAACCCCGGCGAGGCGGGCCGATGCGGGGGCTCTTGGCCTCCACGGTCTGGCCGGGGATCACCAGCTCCTGGCCGATGAAAATGTCGTCCGGGGAGGGCAGGTAGTTGACCGCCTGCAGGGCGTCCAGGGTGACGCCCTGGGCCTCCGCGATGAGCCCCAGGCTGTCCCCGGGCTGGACCACGTAGGTGCGGCTGGGGCGGACCACCCGCACTTCCTCCGCTGTGGCGGGTAGGAGGAGCTCCTGGCCCACGGTGACCCGGGGCGTCTCGTCCTCGGGGACGCCGTTCAGGGCCTTGAGGGCGTTCAGCTCCACGCCGAAGCGCAGGGCGATCCAGGCCCAGGTGTCCCCGGGCAGGACCCGGTAGGTGCGGTTGAGGGTGGCATGGAGGGGCTTGCCCGCCGCGTTCACCGGGACGGCCCCAGGCGCTGCCGCGGCCGGGGACGACGCGGCGAGGGACTCAGAGCTGGATTCCGCCTCGGGCGCGGGCTCCGGCAAGGGTGGCAGGCGCAGGGCCTGGCCCACCACGATGGCATCCGGGTCCAGGATGCCGTTCAGGGCCATGAGCGCGGCCATGTCCACCTGGTAGGCCTCGGCGATCTGGCTCAGGGTCTCGCCGTAGCGCACCACGTGCACCGGGCTGTCGTTTTGCCCGGCTTCCTGGCGGGATGCCTGGCTCGACTCCTGGGCCAGGGTCGGCTGTCCGACGAGGAGCAGGGCCAGCAGCAAGGCGGCCAGAGTCAATGCGAAGCGGGAAACAGCGTTCATGGTGACACTCGAGGGAAAACAGGACCCAGACACCTGGGCCGGCAGCACAACGCCATCCTGGATCCACCGTTAAGGAAGATCCAGGATGGCGTTATTTTAGCACAATTTTCTGGAAATCTCCCACCCTTTCTCCACAGGAGCGGAATGTCCCTCGCCTCAACCGGTCACGTCAGGGCTATTCCTCCCTCAGCTTCTTGACGAAGTCGATGCTGGCGGGCTGGCGTACGAAGCCCAGGCGCTCGTTGATGCTGAGCATCCCCTGGTTGTTGACCTCGTTCCAGGTGCGGATGCGCGGCGCGCCGGTGGCCTGGGCGTAGGCGATGGCTCGCAGCTTCATGGCCGTGGCGATGCCCTTGCGCCGGTACGCTCGCCGCACCCCGGTCAGCCCGGTGTAGAGATCCCGGCTGGCCTGGCTGCCCCACAGCGCGCTCATGCCCACGTACTGGTCGCCGTGCACAGCCACAAACCAGCCATCCGGGAGCAGGCTGGGATCGTCCCACACCTTCTGCCACTCCTCGAACTCGGGCATGGTGGACGGCTCCGGGGAAGGGACGTCCTCATCCAGAGCCGCCTCCAGCTCGTAGAGCTTGCGGTCCCGCTCCGGGTCGCTCTCCAGCTCCCGCACCGTGCGGATCTGGATGCCCTGGGCCGCCACCTTCTCCGCCACCCCGGCGAAGGGCGAGGGATCGAAGCTGGCCACCTCCAGGATGGACTCCCACTGGCGCTGCACTTCCTGGAAGCCCCGGTGCTGGAGGAAGCGCACGCTCTCCTCGTAGTCCTCCCGGGTCACGGCCATCAGCTCTATGGGGTCATGGGGGATCAGCTCCTGGAGCAGGTGCTGGTAGAGGGCCGTGCCGATCCCCTGGCGCCGGTGCTCGGGCAGCACGTTGACGCTGATCCGGAACTTGCGAGGATGGTACATCCAGAGCATCTGCCGGTAGGTGGCCAGAGCCACCGGCTCCCCGTCCAGGAAGGCCAGGTAGCGCTGCCATTTGAGCTTGGCCGCCCGGGTCCTGTCCCGATGCTGCCATTCCGCCACTGTATCCGGGTAGTCGGGCCAGACCCGGTTGACGATGGCCACCATCATGGCGTAGTCCTCATCGGAGCGGTTGAACTCTCGGATCGTCAGGTTGATCTGCAGGTTGATCTGCGTGGTTTTCTCAGCCATTTTCCCAGTCATTTTCTCGCTCTCCGTCTGAATGGATGTTTCGTTTCGGCTCTCTGCCCGGTCCATTTCTCTGTCGATGTTCTCTCCAACTGCCTCTGATGCATACTGGGCCATCGCTCCCTCCTTGGGTGTTGCTCGTGTGGATCCATCTCTGGTGGATCGGCCTGGGCATGTTCGCGGTCCGGCCTTCTCCCCTGACACGGCACAGAAAAAGGCCGTGGACGCTCCCGCATCCCACGGCCTCGGTTGTGGACGAGCCCCTGCCCGGGCAGGAAGGCCCTTCCCCGATCCCATGCCCAAGGGCGCCTGGGGGATCGAAAAGGCCGTGGGCGGAAGTGCACCCACGGCCTGGTCTGTGACTGGTCTGTAGCGGCGGTCAATCCGCCTCAGTCAACGTCCGGTAGGCGCACCTCTCCCTGGATCAAAGCAACCATCTCCTTTCGGATGAGCTGTCACTTTGTGCAGAACCATGACGCCTCCTTCGTTGACAACAGTGACCCAGACGGTCACCTGCGGCGGAACCTGGTCCCCAGTCTAGCACGGCCCAGATGGGTTGTCAACCAGATTGGCAAATCGTCAGGACGCTTCAGCCGGGCCGCTTCCGTGGGAGAACCCCGGGAGAAGCCCAGGCAAGGTGACGCCGATCCCAGGCCTGTGCTATAGTAGCAGGGCATATCCGGAGCCGCACGCCAGGAAAGGACAGAGAGCCATGGCCAAGATCGTGGGCATCCTGGGAGGCATGGGGCCGGCCGCCACAGTGGACCTCTTCCAGCGCATCGTGGAGGCCACCCCCGCCCGTCGGGATCAGGATCACCTGCACATCCTCATCGACAACGACCCCTCGGTGCCGGACCGCACCGCCGCCATCCTGGCGGGTGGGCCCAGCCCCCTGCCGGTGATGCAGGCCGGGCTCCAGCGGCTGGTGCAGATGGGCGCGCAGCTCATCGCCATCCCCTGCAACACGGCCCACCACTACTGGCCCACCCTCCAGGCCGGGGTGGACGTGCCGGTGCTGAACATGATCCAGGAGACGGCCGCCTGGATCCGGGCCCGGCTGCCCCAGGTGGAGCGGGTGGGCATCCTGGCCACCAGCGGCACCCTGGCCGTGGAGCTCTACCAGCGGGCGCTGGAAGCGGAGGGGCTGACTCCCCTGACGCCCACCCCTGGGGAGCTGGAGACCATCATGGCCGCCATCTACCAGGTGAAGGCCGGGCGCTTGACCGGCGAGCCCCAGGCTCTCCTGCGCCAGGCCGGCCAGGCCCTTGTGGAGCGGGGGGCCCAGGCCCTGATCCTGGGCTGCACGGAGATCCCCCTGGTGCTGGGGGACGGCGACCTGCCCGTGCCCCTGGTGGCCTCCAACCAGGTCCTGGCCGAGGCGGTGGTCCGGGAGGCCCTGGCCGGGGAGCGGCAGCCGGGCTAGGCCGTCACCAGGGCCAGGGAGAGGCCGTCCGGGTAGGGGAGGACCGTGCTCTCCAGGCGAGGATGGCTGCTGAGCATCTCCAGGAAGCGACGCATGCCCTGGATGTCCGGATTCTCCTGGCGGGCCGGGTCCAGGAGACGGCCGCCCATCTCCACGTTGTCCCCCAAGATCACCGTGCCCGGGTGGCTGTACTCCAGGGCCCACTCCAGGTAGCGGGGATAGTTGGCCTTGTCCGCGTCGATGAAGACCAGATCGAAGGGGGCCTCCCCGATCAGGCTGGGCAGGGTCTCCAAGGCCGGGCCCACCCGCACCTCCATGCGGTCTCCCAGGCCCATGGCCTGCCAGTGGCGCCGGGCGAAGGCCGCGTGCTTCTCCTCCAGCTCCAGGCTGATGAGTCGGCCGTCCGTGGGCAGGGCCCGGCCCATCCAGGCGCCGCTGTAGCCCCCCAACGTGCCGATCTCCAGCACCTTCCGGGCCTGGGTCAACATGACCATCAGCTGGAGGAAACGCCCTTGCTCCGGTCCGATGCTGATGGGAGGCAGCCCCTCGGCCAGGGCATCCTGCTGGAGGCGACGCAGGGCCTCGTCGTCCTGGTGGAAGCGCTCCCGCAGGAAGCGCTGGTAGTCAG
>WGCB01000529.1 GCA_015494005.1 Caldilineaceae bacterium | reverse complement strand
GAGCCCAGATCTGTCCGCTGCCCAGCCAGGCCAGCAGGATCACCCCGCCCAGGGCCAGCAGGAGCCAATGGCGTCCCAGGCGGGCGCCCCAGTGGACCGCTCCCGGGGCTGGCGTTCGTTTCGTGTTCCGGCGTCCGGATTCTCGGGTTTCCTTCATGCTTCCCCCTCTTCCCGGCCCTCAGTGGGCCCCCTTGCCCTGCCAGACCGCGGGCAAGGTCCGCAGCAGGATGGCCAGGTCCCGCCACAGGCTGTAGTGCTCGATGTAGTCGATCTCCAGGCGCAGCCGCTCACTCAGGGGCAGATCCCCCCGCCCATTCACCTGCATGGGACCGGTCATGCCCGGCTTCACCGCCAGCCGCCGCCGCTGGTAGTCGTTGTAGAGGGCCACGATCCGGGCCTCCTCGGGCCGGGGACCCACCAGGCTCATCTCGCCCCGGAGCACGTTCCAGAATTGGGGCGCTTCGTCCAGGCTGGTGCGGCGCAGGATGCGGCCCACCCGGGTCACTCGAGGGTCGTCCGGCAGCTTGTAGACCGGCTCCTGCAGGTGGCTCAGGTCGATGAGCTCTTCCAGCCGCCGCTCCGCGTCCGCCTGCATGCTGCGCAGCTTCACCATGCGGAAGGGCCGGCCATGCTCGCCGATGCGCACCTGGACGTAGAAGACCGGCCCAGGGGAGTCCAGCTTGATGGCCACCGCGGCCAGCAGGATGAAGGGCGCGGTGATGGCCAGGCCGATGAGCGCCCCCACCACGTCCATGGCCCGCTTGATCAGCCGCTTCCAGCCGGGGATGACCGGCTGGTCCGTGCCCGGCGGCGTCCCCGCGAAGTGGATGGTCCCGGCCAGGTAGCCGCTGCCCAGGGCGATGGAGCGCACGGCCAGCATGACCGGGCCGATGAGGGCCAGCCCCCAGGACCGCCGGGTCAGCTTGGCCTCGAAGGGCAGGGTGGTGGCCAGGAAAAGCAGGAGCAGCCCCCCCAGGACCCACCAGCTCCAGGCCAGGGGCGGCCAGAAGAGCCCGGCCACGCCCAGGGGCAGCAGGCCCAAGATCCCCGCCCAGAGCAGCATCTGGATCTTCAGCACCTGGGGCGTGTGGCTGTCCTGGACCATGCGCTCCGGGTGCCAGCGGATGAGCAGGGCCTTCCAGAAGCCGATGTAGAACTTGCGGCGAAAATAGTCGGCCAGGGTGCTGTCGTGGAGGTGCTTGACCTGGGCCTCGGGCACGAAGACCAAGCGGTAGCCCTTCTCCGCCAGGCGAAAGCTCAGCTCCTGGTCCTCCACACTGGCCGTGGTGAAGGTGGGATCGAAGCCGCCGTTCTCGCAGAAGATGTCCCGGCGGTAGGCCGCGGAGTAGGTGTCGATGAAGTCGATGCGGTCCTGGCCCCGCATGCGGTCGTAGCGGTCCTCGTACTCGGCCTGGACGAAGCGGGGCACCAGGCCAGTCTGGTCTGTCAGGTAGGTGCCCTTGGCCCCCACCACGTCCGGCTCCTGGAAGGCCCCCAGCAGGGCCTCGGCCCAGTGAGGAACCGGGGCGCAGTCCGCGTCGGTGAAGAGGATGTGCGATCCCCGAGCCACCTGGGCCCCGTGGTTGCGGGCTGCGGCCGGGCCAGCGTTCTCCTGGCGCACCAGCCGGGCCTGGCGATCCGGGTGGCGGGCGATCCAGGACATCACCTGCTGGGCCGTGCCGTCGGTGGAGCCGTCGTCCACCACGATGATCTCGTACTGGCTGGGGGGCAGGGTCTGCTCCGCCAGGGCGCCCAGGCAACGATCCATGAGGTGGGCGCCGTTGTAGACCGGCACGATGACGGAACAGCGAAGAGATTGGCGGTTGCCCTGGGACATACGGAGGATCTCGTTATTCGGCGATGCCGAGGAACTGGGCCACCGCGATGACCCGGTGGGTGGTGGTGAAGTCCGGCCAGCCGGTGACCAGGGTCAGCTGGGGCGTGGCGGTGGGCCCCATGAACTGGGCGGCCAGCGTGGTCTCCTCCGCCAGCTTCCCGGTGATGGGCAGGGGGTCCGTCACCTGGGTGACCCGGTAGACGAAGGTGCGGCCGTCCCCGTCGGTGACCAGGACGTGCTGGCCCACCTTCACCTGGCCCTGGGCCAGGGGGGCGAAGACCGCAGAGCCCAGGAGCTGGTGGCCCGAGATGACCAGGTTGCCAGCCCCACCGGCCCCCACGCTGTTGGGATGCCAGCCCGCGCTCTCCTCGGGGACATTCCACTGGGTGGTGCGCTCCCCATCCAGTTCCACGATGCGCCAGCCCATGGCCGTCACCGGGACAGTGCGCTCCAGCTCCACGAAGCGCAGGCTCACCGGCGGGGCGGTCTGCTCCGGCGGCAGGGGATCCATGGCCTGGTAGGCCACCTGAGACTCGGGAGTGGCGGTGGGCTGGGACGGCGGCGCCTGGCTATCGCTGCTAGGCTGGGT
>WGCB01000528.1 GCA_015494005.1 Caldilineaceae bacterium | reverse complement strand
GGCTCGGTGACGCCCAACGATGTCAACGAGGTGGCCAAGCAGCTCTGGTGCCCCCTGTGCTCCGGTGTGCGCCTGGACGCCTGTGAGCTCAAGGCCTGCGAGCAGATGCGAGACGTGATCCGCATCAAGCTGGAGGAGGGCCAGGACAGCGAGGCCATCAAGGCCTACTTCGTGGAGCAGTACGGACCCCAGGTGCTGGGCGAGCCGCCCAAGGAGGGCTTCAACCTGCTGGCCTGGGTCCTCCCCTTCGTGGCCCTGATGGCGGGCGCCGTCTTCCTTTTCTTCCGCATCCGCCGGATGGTGCGACCTCAGCCAGCCCTGGCCACCCTGGCTCCCGAACCAGGGGCGGCGCCCGCCCCTGGTTCGGGCGATCCCTGCCACGGTGCGGGGGACGACATGGACGAATACGCGCGGAAGCTGGAAGAGGAGCTGCAACGCTATGGCTGAACTCTCCGACACGGCACCTGAGCAGACACCGGCCCTGGAGCCTGGCCGGGAGGGGCAGGCAGCCCAGGTGAACTCCCGCCAGGTGACCCTGTGGCGCCTTGGGATCATCGCTGTGCTGCTGGTCTTCATCGCCTTCTTGACCGTGGGCCTGGTGCGCAGCAAGCGGTCCGCCAACCGGGCCTCGGGCATGGCGCCCCCCTTTGAGTTCACCACCTTCCAGGGGGAGACCATCCGCCTGGAGGATCTGCGAGGCAAGGGCGTGGTGGTCAACTTCTGGGCCAGCTGGTGCGGCCCCTGCCGGGACGAGGCGCCCATCCTGGAGCAGACCTGGCGCCAGGAGCGGGAGAAGGGCATCGTCTTCATCGGGCTGGACTACCTGGACCAGGAGCCCAACGCCAAGGCCTACCTGGCCGAATTCGACGTCACCTATCCGAATGGGCCGGATCTGAAAAGCCAGATCGCCCGCCGCTACGGCATCAAGGGCGTGCCCGAGACCTTCTTCATCGATCCCCAGGGTCAGATCGTGGATGTGGTCATCGGCCCGCTGACCGAGCCGGTGCTCCAGCAGCAGCTGGCCAAGATCCGCCCCTGACGTTCAGCATTCATTGCAAGCACGCGCTGTTCATTTCAGGTATTCTCTAGGAGCGCACCCTATGATCTTCCATGTGGGCAACCTCATTCTCGTCACCGCCCTGATCATCGCCGCCTACGGGGTCATCGTCGGCTACCAGGGCGGCCGTCGCCGGGACCCCGCCCTGGTGAGCAGCAGCTTCCACGCGGTCTTCGCGGTGGCGGCCCTGGTGGGCATGGCCGGGATCATCCTCTGGTACGGGCTCCTGGCAGACCAGTTCCAGCTGAAATACGTCTGGAACCACTCGGAGCGCTCCCTGCCCACCTTCTACAAGTTCGCGGCCCTGTGGGGGGGGCAGGCGGGGAGCCTGCTCTTCTGGGCCCTGCTCCTCAGCGGCTACAGCGCGGTGGTGGCCTACCGCTTCCGTCGTCGCCAGCAGGCCCTCATGCCCTACGTCAACAGCATGCTCCTGGTCACCAGCACCTTCTTTCTGGGCCTGCTGGTCTTCGCTGCCAACCCCTTCGAGCAGGTGAGTTTCGTCCCCCCGGACGGCCGGGGCCTGAACCCGCTGCTCCAGAACTACTGGATGGTCGTCCACCCGGTCATGCTCTACCTGGGCTACGTGGGCCTGGCCATCCCCTTCGCCTTCGCGGTGGGGGCCCTGCTCAGCCGCAAGCTGGGCCGGGAGTGGGTGCGCACCGTGCGCCGCTGGACCCTGATCCCCTGGCTTTTCCTCTCCATCGGGATCATCATGGGCAGCCAGTGGGCCTACATGGAGCTGGGCTGGGGCGGCTACTGGGCCTGGGACCCGGTGGAGAACGCCAGCTTCCTGCCCTGGCTCACCGGCACGGCCTTCCTGCACAGCATCATCATCCAGGAGCAGCGGGGCATCCTGAAGATCTGGAACGTGGTGCTCATCTGGCTCACCTACTTCCTGGTGATCCTGGGCACCTTCACCACCCGCAGCGGCATCCTGGAGAGCGTCCACAGCTTCGCGCTGAGCAACATCGGCCCCTTCTTCCTGGGCTTCCTGATCCTGGTGGTCTTCGGCTTCCTCTGGCTGCTCTTTGAGCGGCTGCCGCTGCTCCAGGGCGAGACGGAGATCGACTCCATGGCCAGCCGGGAGGCCGCCTTCCTGGCCAACAACTGGCTCTTCACCGGCATCGCCTTCGCCACCCTGTGGGGCACCTTCTTCCCCATGTTCAGCGAGATCATCACCGGCAGCCGCATCAGCGTGGCCGCCCCCTTCTTCAACAAGGTGAACGGCCCGCTGTTCCTGCTCCTCCTCCTGCTCATGGGCATCGGGCCGCTGCTGAGCTGGCGGCGGACCAGCCTGGAGGCGGCGCGGCGCCAGTTCACCTGGCCCCTCCTGGCTGCGCTGCTCCTGGGTGGCCTGGTCGCGGTGACCGTGCCCAGCAGCCCCTACGCGGTCCTGGGGCTGGCCATCATCACCTTCGTGGCGGCCACCATCGTCCAGGAGTTTGTCCGGGGCGTCCAGGCTCGCCGGGCCATCAGCGGGGAGAACCCCCTCCAGGCCATGGCCAGCTTGATCCGCCGCAACGGACGGCGCTACGGCGGCTACATCGTCCACCTGGGCATCGTCCTCATCGGCGTGGCCATCATCGGCAACGAGTTCTACCAGTCCACCACCAACGTGACTCTGGCCCCCGGGGAGAGCGTGGAACTGGCCGGGTATCGCCTCACCTACCAGCAGCTGGCCGAACGACGGGGCCCCAACTTCACCGAGATCGGCGCTCACATCCAGGTCAGCGACGCGGAGAGCGGCAAACCGCTCAGCGTGCTGGTGCCCAAACGCAACCTCTACGACAAGACACCGGACCAACCCACCAGCGAGGTGGGCCTGCAGATGCGCCCCACCGAGGACGTCTACGTGGTGCTGAACGGCTGGGAAAGCGGCGGAAAAACCGTCACCCTCACAATTTATGTCAACCCGCTGACCATGTGGATGTGGATCGGTGGCCTGATCCTGGCCCTGGGCACCCTGCTGGCCGCCTGGCCTCATCCCCAGCGCAAGAGTCGCGCCGTCCTGGCTGGGCAGCGGTCCGTGGGCGCACCGGCCTGATCCCCGGGACGGAACAGGTCACAGGAAAGAAAACGAGGAACCGCTTTGCTCTGGTTAACCCTGCTGTTGGCGACAATCGTATCGGTGTTGGCGGTGGGCTATGTGGTCTGGCCCCTGCTGCGCCCACCGGAAAGCCCCCAGGTGGACGAGGACGATCCTCTGGCCGAGCTGCTGGGCCGCAAGGACGCCCTCCTGCGGGCGATCAAGGAGCTGGAGTTCGATCACCAGGTGGGGAAAGTGGACGACGAGACGTTCCAGCGCCTGGACCAGGAGCTGCGTCGGCAGGCCCTGGTCCTGCTGAAACGGATCGAGCAGATGGCGCCGGAAAGCACCGGCCTGGATCGCCAGCTGGAGGAGGCCATCGCCCGCCATCGTCGGGTGCCCGAGCCCGCCCGCCAGGAGGTAGCCCAGCCAGCGCCCCAGGGCAGCTAGCCCCGCTCAGCTGGACCGCGGCCGCCCAGCCCGGACCGGCTGGGAGAGGAGCTGGGCGATCCGCTGCAGAGATCG
>WGCB01000527.1 GCA_015494005.1 Caldilineaceae bacterium | reverse complement strand
GGCTGAGGCTGCGGGCGTAGCCCCGGGTGCGGAGCAGGGGTTCCAGCCGGGCCAGGATCACGCTGAAGCCGGGCACCCCCTCGATGCACTTGTTGGCCGAGGTGACCAGGTAGTCGATGCCCGCCTCGGCCATGTCCAGGGGGATGCCCCCGAAGCTGCTCATGGCGTCCACGAAGTAGAGGCGGCCCAGCTCCTTGACCGCGCGGCCCAGCTCCTCCACCGGGTTGACGATGCCCGTGGTGGTCTCGCAGTGGACCACGGCCACGTGGCTGATGGCGGGGTCCTGGGCCAGGGCGTCGGCCACGGCCTGGGGATCCGGCGTGCGGTCCTCCGGGACGTCCAGGGTGGCGGTGGGGATGCCCAGGATGCCGGCCATCCGGGCGATGCGCCGGCCATAGGCCCCGTTGATCACCACCAGGAGCTTGCCCTCCGGCGGGATGGTGGAGGAGACCACCGCCTCCAGGCCGAAGGTGCCGCTCCCCTGCATGAGGATGGCCGTATGGGTCTCCGGCGTCACCTGGGCCAGGGCCAGCAGGCGGCGGCGGATGTCCCGCACCAGCTCGATGAACTCGAAGTCCCGGGAGCCCAGGTCCCGGAGCATGGCCTGCTTCACCGTGCGGCTGGTGGTCAGCGGGCCGGGGGTGAAGAGGATCTTGTCCTTCCAGCCGGGGATGGGATTGGGGTTCATGGGTATTCTCCGTGTTGGGGGAGATTGGTTCACTGGTTGATTGGTTCCAGGAAGAAGCTCTCGCCACAGGCGCGCAGCTTCGGTCCGCCCACTGCCGTCCCCCGGCTACCCCCTTCTTTCCGCCACCATCTTCGCCAGCCGCTTGCCCGTCTCCAGGGACTTGCGCAGGAAGGCCATCTCGTCCGGGCATCCAGGATGGGGGAACATGACCTCCTGGCTGATAGGCTTGTCGTAGGGGGAGCGGGCCACGATGGCCGCCACCCGCTCCCAGTCGATGGTGCCGGTGAAGGGGATGCGGTGATGGTCTCCGGTGCCGTCGTTGTCGTGCAGGTGCAGGGCGATGATCCGATCCGCCAGGGCCGCCACCTGGTCCATCTGGTCCTGGCCGATGTGGGCGTGGCCGCTGTCGAAGCACATGCCCACGTAGTCCGGGCCGTACTCCTGGAAGAGGCGGGCGAGGGTGGCGAAGTTGTACTCTACGTCCTGGGCGGTGGGGGGATCGCTGTGGTCGGAGCGCAGGCGGGGGAGGTTCTCCAGGGCCAGGCGCACGCCCCGCTCCTGGGCAAAGGGGGCCAGATCGTCCAGGCTGCGGCGGATCTGCTCCCAGAAGCGGGGCCTGGCCTCCGCTTCCTCCGGCTCGAAGACGTGCATGATGACCACGTCCCCGCCCAGGCGATGGGCCATGTGGATGCGGTTCTTGACCAGCTCCACCCCGGCCTGGCGCTGGTACTCCACCGGGGAGGCCCAGGCCTTCTCCACCCCGTCGGAGCCGTGGATATCGTTGATCCGCAGGCCGAACTCCTGGAGCCAGGCCTGGATCTGGGCCAGCTCCGGCTCCTGGTAGACGAAATCCGTGTTCCAGTGGTAGCACCAGTGGAGGTGGGTGAACCCGGCCTCCGCGATGCGGCGCAGGTAGGGCTCCGGGTTGCCGTGGCTGACCACGTAGTCCGAGGTGATGGACTGCTCTGTGATGGAGAGCATGGGCTCCTTCCTTTTCTCTTGGTTTCCTGTTTTCCCTGTTCGGGGCGTGGATGGTTGTGGCCTCAGCCCAGGGAGCGGGCCGCGGCCACCATGTTGGCCAGTTGAGCTCGGACCAGCTCCCGGGGCAGCAGGCCCAGCCCGCAGTCCGGCGCCACCATGAGCCGCTCCGGGTCGATGTGCTCCAAGGCCTGGGAGAGCCGCTCCCGGATCTCCTCCACGGGCTCCACCCGGGAGCGAGCGATGGCGATGGAGCCGAAGGCCACAGACGTGGTGCGGAAGTGCTCCAGCAGGCGCAGATCGTTGTGCCGGTGGGCGTCCTCCAGGGAGATGATCTGGATGCTGGAATCTTCGATGGCCGGGGCCAGGCGGAAGTAGGCGCTGGCGTCCGCCTTCTGGAAGTCCTCCTGGTCCAGGTAGTCGGGATAGCCGCAGCACATGTGGACGGTGATGGTCACGTGGTCGGGCAGGCCATGGAAGACCCGCTCCAGGTTCTCGAAGCCGAAGGCCAGGGCATCGTCCGGGCGGCGGGCGAAGACCGGCTCGTCCACCTGGATCCAGGTGCAGCCGGCCTCGGCCAGGGCCAGGGCTTCCCGGTTCAGCGCGGCGGCCAGGTCCGCGCCCAGGCGGGCGTCGTCGTTGTAGTAGGCGTCCGCGGTGCTGTCGGTGATGGTCAAGGGCCCGGGCAGGGTCATCTTCACCGGGCGATCCGTGGCCGCCTGGGCCGCCCGGTAGTCCTGGGGCAGGACGGGATCCCCGGGGCGGATGGGTCCCACGATGGTGGGCAGCTCCGCCACCCAGGCCCCCTGGCGGCTGGCCTTGGGCGTCAGAGTTTGGAAGTCGATGCCCTGGAAGTGGCGGCACTGGTAGTGGATGTAGTTTTCCCGGCGCACCTCCCCGTCCGTGGGGATGTCGATGCCCAGGGAGACCTGCTCCTGGACGATCTCCCGGGTGCCTCGGTCCAGGATCTCCTGGATGTTCTCCGGCAGGTGGCGCAGGTACTCGTCGTAGGCTCGGGTGGGCGCGCGGCTGCCCGTGCCCCCTGTGCGGAACCAGTCCGGCGTGGGGACGTAGTCGGGCTTGGGGTAGGCGCCCAGGGTGGTGGTTCGCAGCGGCATGGGTGGACTCCTTTGGGCGATTGGGCAATCAGACAATTGGGTGCTTGCGCAACCGGACAGACGATTTCGTCCCCAATCCTCGATCTTCAATCTTCAATCTTGCTGTTCAACCGCCGGATCACCTCCTCGTGGATGGCGCCGCCGGTGGCCACCACACCGCCGCCCTGGAAG
>WGCB01000526.1 GCA_015494005.1 Caldilineaceae bacterium | reverse complement strand
GGATCAGGGTGAGGGCGATGGTGCCGCTGCCGATCAACAGCAGCTTGACAAGCAAACTCCCAACGGTTTCGACCACCGAGAGCGGATCGTTGTTCGTGTCAATGAAGGTTCCCAGAGTCAGCGCCGTGTCGATATGATTGGCAAGACGCCAGGCCAGATAGACCTGAATGCCACCGACGGTAAGTCCTGCCAGTGTGACAAGCGCCACGAACAGATGCGTCCAGAAACCGACCAGGTGTTTCTTCATGGGCAGCTCGCTTTCCGGGGAGACAAAAAGTGTGCCGGGATGGCACGCCTGTGCCGGCCACCAACCGGTCAAAACAGCTTGCGACGCCTGAGCCCAGACAGCTCCTCCTGGATCGCCTGCTTCATCCGCTCCCGGTTGCTCAGGGACACATCGCTCTCGACCATTGCCAGCGCTTTCTCCAGGTAGGCCTGCGCCTCTGCTTTTCGTCCTATCCGCTTGTACAGCACGCCCAAATTGTAACAGGCAGAGGTGCTCCCCGGCCGGATCGCCCGCGCCGTTTCCATGGCCTTGATGGCTTCTTCCTGGCGCCCCAGCATGTTCCAGCTGTCTGCCAGATAGAAGTAGGCCTCGAAGAGATTGGGATCGATGGCGATTGCTCGACGGTAGCAATCGATGGCCTGGGCATACTGCTCTTCCCGATAGGCCTTCATCCCTTTTTCGAGCAGAGCAGGCACTTCCTCGACCGGCGATTGGAACGTTGGATTTTCCGCGCCGCAGTAGGGGCATACACGGTCGTGGCGGTGAATGTTCGCGCCACAGTTTGGACATTTGACCACATTGCACCTCTTTCCAGTTGACTCGCGACCACTGCCTCTGTGCCATCCGAATTCGTTCGCGTCCGCCTCCTCGACTGGAAGATGGGACGAGACAACCGTTTCCGGCATGGCCAGGAAAAACCCTGCTGTGAAAAACAGTAACACAGGTGTGCATTTGCTGGAAGGAGAAAAACGGCGTACCCAGCTGGGCCACCCGAAACCGGGCAGGCCAGCCATCCGGTCAAGCCGGGTCGGTGGCGCCTCTGCGGCTCAAGACGCCGGCGCCAGGAGTACTGTCCATGGGGGAGAGTCCAGGGCCTGGGACGATGGCAGACCAGCAGGTGATGCTATCGAGCCGCTTGTCCGGACACACCGCCTCCGGACAAGCGACCCGTCACAATGCCAATCTCACTCGCCGGACAGGACCGCGGGCAGATAGAGGCTGTGCAGCCAGTAGTCCGGGTTCTCGGTCCGGGTCTGCAGGGCCCAGTTGCGCAGATCGTCGGCCAGCTGCCGCCGAGGCTCCGGATTCCCGAAGATGCTGGTGTGGACGAACTGCTCCAGGGTGTCGTAGATGTGGTTGTTCTCCGCGTGGAGGGGGATGGAGCGGTAGACCGGCCGATCGCTCTGGGCGGCGAAGTCCACCAGGGCCTGGTAGACAGCCAGGGTGCCGGTGAAGGTGCGGTTGCTGTCCGGGTAGGCGGCAGCATCGCCGAACTCCACGTTGTGGCTGGTCCAGCGGCAGGGCCAGAGGGGGTCGGTCTTCCCTTTGGGGAGCACATGGGCGGCGAAGAGCAGGTTCTCCGAGTCCGCGGCCTCCAGGCACTCCTTGTGGGACCAGTAGTCGCCCAGGGAATGGAGGTAGATGCCCAGCGCGGCCGGGCTTCCCGGCTGGATGCTGCCCGTGTCCACCCGGGCCTCCTCCGCGTAGAAGCAGGGGGTGGACTCATAGATGTTGGCCGCACCGCCGAAGGGGCCGTCCACCGTGCTGCTGTAGGCGTAGATCACCACGCCGGTCAACACCGTGCCGCTCTGGAAGGCCCAGTCGTGGATCCGGCCCAGCTCCAGGGTGTTGCTGTGGGGCTCGTGGAAGAAGACGCCGAAGGGGCCGAAGCGGTCGGTGAAACAGCCCGGGCAGTCCATCTTGTCCTTGCTGGCTTCGTAGTTGCCCATGGTCACCGTGTTGCTGATGGTGGTGGGGTCCGGACAGTGGGGGCTGGGCGGCACCTGGGAGATGTCCGGCGGGATTGGGTAGTTGGCCGGGTCGGCGTCGAAGTCGTAGACCGGATTCGCATCGGGCAGGGGACCAGCGTCCGTCCCCTGGGAGTAGGCCTGGATGGTGGCCGCATCGGTGACGGAGAAACCGGCGGCAATGGCCAGCGCGCCCACCAGGTCGAAGTGGATGCTGCTCACCGTGTCCGTGGTGGTCTGGCGCTGGTCCAGGGCAGTGTAGTCCAGAGGATCGAAGTACTCGAGGTTCTCCTCGCTCCAGGCCTGCACCGTGGCCAGGGTGTAGAGCAGACCAGCCGCCAGACTGAGGCTGAGGCCGATGAGAAGCAACGATGGAAGTCCAAAAAGTCGCCTGAAGAATCCCATGGTTTCATCTCCAATTCGCTGTGACAGGTGGATGGTGGCAGGTCAAGATGCATCAAATCACGAGAAGCGGCCATACAGAGGCCCTGGCCCATCCCCAGCCACGAGCAGCAGGACGGAGACGAAGGCGAAGTTGGCCCCCAACCCGGCCAAAAACAAGTATCAAGTATATGGTATTACATTTACCACTGTCAACAAATGTTGCAAATCCTCCAAATCAATCCTACGTCTTGTGGAGGAAGGGGGCCGGGAGCCCTCATCCCGCCTGGTTCAGGCGAGCGATGCCCAGGGTGATCCCGGCCAGGAGCCCGGCCACCACCAGGTAGAGCAGGGACATGCTGGCCACGCTGCCCAGGGAGTAGGCCAGGAGAGGCCCCAGGGCGGCCCCGGCATCCGAGGCGGTGGCGTAGGCCCCCACATAGAGGTGGGGCCGCTCCGTGGAGAGGGCCACCTGGCTGGCCATGGCGTCCAGGACCACGTTGAGCCCGGCGTTCAGGATCAGCACCAGGGAGAACCAGGCCAGGGAGGCCGGTCCCGAGAGGGTCACCGCGGCCACCAGCCCCCCGAGCATGCCCGCCACCAGGAGCAGGGCTGTGCGGTTGCGCCCCAGCCGGTCCGAGACCCCGCCCAGCAGAGGGCCCACGGCCAGATCCGCCAGCCAGCGCAGGGCCAGGACCAGCCCGGCCACAGCGCCGATGCCCAACCCCAAGACGGCCAGGCCGTTCTCCGAGCCCAGGCGGCTGGCCAGGAAGAGGGATGCAGTGGCCACCAGCACCGAATTGAACACGAACTTGGTCAGACCAGCCAGGAGCACCCAGCGGGGCAGGGCCTGGGTCACAGCGCTGCGCCAGCCCTGCCAGACGGAGCCGGTCCCTGGAGCCGTCGCCCGGGCCACCTCCTGGGCTACCCTCACCGGCCAGGGCAGGAGCAGGGCCAGGGGAATGGCCAGGGCCGTGAATCCGGCGATGGCCATCACCGCCGGGACGAAGCCGTAGCGGTCCCAGAGGAAGCCGCCCACGACCACGCTCACCGCGCTGCCCAGGCGGATCACCCCCCAGGAGAGGCCCATGAGCCGGCCCGCCCGGTCCGGGTCCCCGGTCCAGATGGCCTGGAAGACTCCCTGGCGCAGGCCGGACCAGGCCACACCCCAGAGCAGCCGGGCCAGGAGGAAGACCAGGAAACCCCGGCCCACGCCGTAGAGGAGCGCCGTGCCCAGGCCCATGGCCGTGGCCAGGAGGAAGGGGCGATGTGGGCCGAAGCGTTCGAAAACGTGGCCGCTCCAGGTGTTGGAAAGGAGGCGCACCAGCCGGTTGGCGCTGAGCAGCACCCCCACCAGGGGCAAGGGGATGCCCAGGACCGGGGCCGCCAGGGGCAGGATGCCGTAGAGCAGGGAATCCCCCATGATGGAGAAACCTACAGCCACGGACACGCCCAGGACCAGGCGCGTAGCCTGGCCGGGCCTGGGTTCAGCAGCTATCTGCTCGGACATGGGCTCTCCTGGATAGGGTGGGCCACCGGATGGTTGGCATGGGACGAGGTGAATAGAGATTGGAGGGTAGAGATTTGTAGGGGTGGCGGCTCGGGCGACCGGATCTCCGGTTCATCCGACCATCCCGCTACCCGAGTTTCTCCTCCACGAAGGCCAGGGCTGCGGCCAGCTCCTCCTGGGAGTAGTACCAATCCAGCTCCAGGGTGCGGACGGCGTCCCCGGGCAGGTAGTTGGCGATGTGGCCGAAGTTCAGCTCGCCCAGGCCGGGCAGCAGGTGATCCCGCAGCCCCAGGGTGTCGTGGATGTGGACGCCGACGATACGCGACCCGAAACGGTTCAGCCACTCCTGGTGCTGGTGATAGCCCAGGTTGTGCAGGACCTCCACGTGGCCCATGTCGTACCAGAAGCCCACCACATCCGGATCCTGCTCGTCCAGGAGCAGGGTCAGCTCGTCCAGGGAGGGGATCTCCCGGTAGTGGCGGCGGGACTCGATGCCGATGCGCAGGCCCAGCTCCCGGGCCACGGGAGCCAACTCGTCCAGGCTGCGCCGGGCCGCCTCCAGGAAGGGGGGTTGACGTCGGGCCCGCTCCGCCAGGATCCGGTCCCGCAGAGCCCGGTAGTAGGGCGTGGACCGCTGTCGGCCCAGGAAGCGCTGCTCCAGGGCCCACTCCAAATGGGTGGGCATGTCCACCGTGCCCAAGTGAACGCAGACCGCCTGGGCGCCCATGGCCGCGGCGAAGCGGAGGCAGTGGCGCCCCTGTTCCACCGCCCAGGCCCGGGCCTCGGGGTCCGGGGAGGAGAGGAGCACGTCCGCGGGCTGGGAGAAGGGGGAGGACTGCACCGGGGCCGGGTAGTGGACAGCCCGGATGGGCACGTGGCCGGGCCGCAGATCCGCCACCTGGTCCTGGCCCACCACATGGCTCACCTCGATCCCGGCGAACCCCAGGGCCTGGGCCGCCTCCCAGAAGGCAGGGAGATCCTGGAAGCGGTGCTGCATCCACATGGTGGAGAGGGCGTAGGGCATGGTCAGGCCTCCGCAGATAGGTGTCCGAAAACGGGTGTCCGAAAAACGAGGGTCCGGGAAACAGTGTCCGAAGAGAGGCAGACGCAGGATGAACGGGCTCTTGGACGGGGCCCACCAAAAGGGTAAGCTAGCTTCTGGACAGAACCCCCTTGGCTTTGTACACTAACCCCGGCAAAGATTCAAGTTGCCCGCCACCTGGCGTCCATGTCCAACCCTCTCCAGGAGGAGCATACCTGCCCATGAGCCATTCCCACACTGCCCCCTTGAAACGGCTGGCCGTACTCAGCGTCCATACATCGCCCCTGGCGCCCTTGGGCAGCCGCTACGCCGGGGGCATGAACGTCTATCTGCGGGAGCTGATCCTGGAGCTGGACCGGCGAGGCATCCAGGTGGACGCCTTCACCCGGGGCGTGCACCAGCCTCCCTTCACCGCCCTGCCCATGGGCCAGCGCAGCCAGGTGATCTACGTGGACATGGGCCCGGGCAAGGGCCTCTCCACGGACGAGCTGGTCAGCCGCCTGCCCCGCTTCTCCGCCCAGGTCCTGGAGCACGTCCAACGCACCGGCGCCGACTACGACGCCCTCTTCAGCCACTACTGGCTCTCGGGCCTGGCCGGCCTCTGCCTGCGGGGAGAGCTGGGACGCCCCCTCTACCACATGTTCCACACCCTGGGCCGGGTGAAGAACCTGGCCCTGCCCCCCACCGCCAGCCCGGACGAACGGGCCAGCCCTCGGCGCATCGCCGCGGAGCAGGCCATCGTCCTGGAGGTGGACGGGCTGGTGGCCTCCACGGAGCAGGAGAAACGGGAGCTCCTCACCCTCTACCAGGCGGATCCGGCCAAGATCGCGGTCATCCCACCTGGGGTGAACACCGCCCAGTTCCACCCCACGGACCCCGTCCAGGCCCGGGATCGCCTGGGCCTGCCCCGCAGCTGGCGCATCGCCCTCTTCGTGGGCCGCATCCAGCAGATCAAGGGGATCGACGTGCTGCTCTTCGCCTTCGACCGGCTGCGGCGTCACAGCGAGGCGCCGGAGGATCTCCACCTCCTCTGCCTGGGGGGCGACAAGCCTGGCTCGCCCCGGATGAGCCCGGAACAGCGGCGGCTCATGGAGCTGGCCTCCCGCCTGGACCTGGAGGATTCGGTCCACTTCCTGGGGGCCAAGGACCAGGCCAGCCTGCTGGACTTCTACAACGCGGCCGATGTGGTGGTGCTCCCCTCTCGGGCGGAAAGCTTTGGCCTGGTGGCCCTGGAGGCCATGGCCTGCGGCACGCCGGTGGTGGCCTCCCGCACCGGGGGCCTGCCCTCCATCGTGAGCGACGGGGTCAACGGCTTCCTCTGCCCGGTGGGGGACGAGGAGTGCCTGGCGACCCAGATGGGTCGGATCCTGGGCAACCCGGAGCTGCGGGAGTGGTTGGGGGAGAACGCGCTGGAACGGGCTCGACGCCAGAGCTGGCCCAGGGTCTCCAACTGCATCGTGCGCCTGCTCAGCGGCGAGCTCCTGGCGGATCAACGCCGCTCCCCCGCCCCCCGGGACGAGCCCTGCGTTTCCCGAGACTGAGCTCCCTAAGCCCAGGCCAGCCCTCCAATGGGGACTAGCGTTCCACTGGAGGGCTTTTCGCGCACCCCTTGACAGGGACCGGAAAGACGAGTACACTGAGGCCGATTAGTCACGGCTAATTTACAGTCGCAGCCCCAGGACTGGACAGCCAACCAAACGGCTCAATTTTTTTCGTCTTGATTTTTAGTATCGACTAAAAACCACTTTCACATCGACAACACAGGAACAGCACCCGGCAAAGCCCGGATTCGGCGCCTTCAAGGAGGTCACCCCCATGCAGAGAACCGTCCGCAACCTGTTCACCCGCCGGGATCTTTTCCGGGTGGGCCTGGGCAGCGCCACCGCCCTGGCTGGCCTGGCCGGGCTCTCCAGGGCCGGGAGCAGAGCGGCCACGGCTCCGCCCCCAACCGGCGGCCACGCGCCTGGAAACATGGCCCTGGTGGGTCAGGTGGACCATGCCCGCAACGGCTTCGATCCCCTGGAGATGCTCACCGAGTGGGACACGGGCACGGTGAGCACCCTGCCCAACGGCCAGACCCTGCGGGAGTACAACTTCGTGGCGGTGGACAAGGAGATCGAGATCGCCCCAGGCATCTTTTTCCCGGCCTGGACCTACAACGGTCGAGTGCCAGGGCCCACCATCCGCTGCACTGAGGGGGACCGCATCCGCATCCACTTCGTCAACGCAGGGAGCCATCCCCACACCATCCACTTCCACGGCATCCACCCCTTCGAGATGGACGGCGTCCCGGGCGCGGGGCCCGGGGAGATCGCCCCAGGGGAACGCTTCACCTACGAGTTCGACGCGGAGCCCTTCGGCTGCCACCTCTACCACTGCCACGCCATCCCCCTGAAGCGCCACATCCACAAGGGGCTCTACGGCGCCTTCATCGTGGATCCCCGGGAGGGCCGGCCGCCTGCCCGAGAGCTGCTGATGGTGATGGATGGCTTCGACACCAACTTCGATGGCGACAACGAGATCTACGCGGTGAACAGCGTGGGGCACGAGTACATGCGGCGCCCCATCCCGGCCAAGGTGGGAGAGCGCATCCGCATCTACCTGATCAACATCACGGAGTTCGACCCCATCAACTCTTTCCACCTCCACGCGGAGTTCTTCGATTACTACGACCACGGCACCACCCTGGAGCCCACCCTGCGCCGGGTGGACACCATCATGCAGTGTCAGGCCCAGCGGGGGATCCTGGAATTCCGCTACCGGTGGCCGGGCCGCTACATGTTCCACGCCCACCAGAGCGAGTT
>WGCB01000525.1 GCA_015494005.1 Caldilineaceae bacterium | reverse complement strand
GTACGAGCGGGACCTGATGACCCTGGGCAAAATTTTCGACGACGAGGCGCGCGCCGCGCAGGTGGTGGACTTCTACCGGAGCAAAGTAGAGGCCGTCGAGAAACGGGTGGAAGGGGCACCCCAACCGCGCGTCCTCCTCATCTACTACCGGGAGAAGAACGGGAACGTCTCGTTCAACGTGCCCCCGGCCTCCTGGATTCAGACGTCGATGGTGAAGATGGCGGGCGGCGAGCCCGTGTGGACCCAGGCCAACCTGGGCAAGGGCTGGACCCAGGTCACCCTGGAACAGATCGCGGCCTGGGATCCCGACCGAATTTTCGTCATCTCCTACTTCCGGCCCTCGGAAGAGGCCGTGGCGAGCCTGAAAGCCGACCCCAACTGGCAGAACATCCGGGCCCTGCGGGAGGGCCACGTGTACCCCTTTGCCCACGACTTCTACAGTTGGGACCAGCCGGACACGCGCTGGATTTTGGGGCTGACCTGGCTGGCGGGTAAACTGCACCCCGAACGCTTCCCCGACCTGGACATCCAGGCCGAGGTCAAGACCTTCTACAAAACCCTGTACGGGCTGGACGAAGCGTTCGTGGAGAAGAATTTCGAGATCTACGCTCCGTGAGGCCCCAGACTTCCGACGTCTTCGAAGACGTCGGAAGTCTAGAGAATCCCTTGACAGAGAACGCTCATGAGCCTTGCAACGGGTGTGAAAGCGGAAGCGAAAAAGACACCTTACAGAGCCGAGTCCCACGGGAAGGGCAGAGGGGCCACGTCCCATGCCATCTCCCTCCTGGACCATCGGACCCTCCGCCGGTCGCTGATGCTGTTGGGCCTGGCCCTGGTGCTCGCCTTCGGCCTTTCCGTGTTCGTCGGGCGCTACCCCGCACCGGGCGTCATCCCCCTGGAACGCCTGATCTCGGACGAGCTGGCCCGGCGCCTGGTGTTCCACCTGCGGCTGCCCCGCCTCCTCACCGCGCTCCTGCTGGGCATGACGTTGGGGGCCGCGGGCATGGTCTTCCAACTCATCTTCAGCAATCCCCTGGTGGAACCGGGATTCCTGGGCGTGTCCCAGGGCGCGGCCTTCGGCGCCGCGTTCTCCATCGTCTTCCTGGGGGGGACGGCCCTGTTCACCCAGGTGAGCGCGGCCCTCTTCGCCCTCCTGGGCCTGGCCCTTTCCTACACCCTGGCCCGTCGCCTGCGCTACGGGGGCTGGATGCTGCGCCTCATCCTGGCCGGTATTGCGGTGTCCGCGCTGTTCTCCGCGGGGCTCGGACTGCTCAAGTACCTGGCCGACCCCCTGACCCAGTTGCCGGAAATCACCTTCTGGCTGTTGGGTGGACTTTCCGGCCTGACATGGGGCAAACTCCTGAGCACCCTGCCCGCAGTGCTGCTGGGGCTGACCGTCATGTACCTGTACCGCTGGCGGCTGAACGTGCTGTCCCTGGACGAGCGCATCGCCTTTTCCCTGGGCGTGGCTGCGGGGCGGGAGCGGGCTTTGCTCATCCTGGCCGCGGTGCTGCCCACGGCCGCGCTCATCTCCGTCACCGGCATGATCGGCTGGGTGGGGCTCATCGTGCCCCACATCGCCCGGCGCCTCTTCCGGGCTGACACCCGTTTCAGCCTGCCCGCGGCCATGCTGCTGGGCGGCGTGTTTACCGTGCTCTGTGATGACCTGGCCCGTACCTTGCTGGCGGGGGAAATCCCCCTGGGCATTCTCACGTCCTTGTTCGGGGCGGCCATCTTCCTGTTCCTGATGATGACCCAGCCGACAAAGCACGTGACGAAAGGGGCTTGAAAGCTATGAGGACGCCCATCCTTTCCTTCCGAGAGGTTTCCTTCGGCTACCACGCCGAACACCCGGTCCTCGAAGGGGTAAACTTCGAAATGCGTCCGGGACGTATCGCCGCGGTGCTGGGGCCGAACGGCGCGGGCAAGACCACGCTCCTCTACCTGGCCCTGGGCTGGCTCACGCCGTGGCGCGGGGAGATCCGCTTCGCGGGAACCCGCCTCTCCGACCTTTCCTCCCGCACCCGCGGGCGTCACATGGCCCTGGTGCCGCAAAGTGAGTACACCCCCTTCGACTACTCGGCTCTGGAATACGCGCTCCTGGGCCGCACCCCCCACCTCTCCCCCCTGGAGATGCCCTCGGAGGAGGACGTGGACATCGCGCTGCACGCCATGGAGCAGGTCGGCATCGCCCATCTGGCCCAGAGCCCGGTGC
>WGCB01000524.1 GCA_015494005.1 Caldilineaceae bacterium | reverse complement strand
CCCGCATCCAGGCTCTGGGCGTCACTCTACCGCCCCGGGTCATCGAGACCCAGCAGAGCCTGGAGAACTTCTTCCGCACCTACGGCCGGGTCCATCCGCCGGGCCCCAAAGAGATCTTCCTCCTGCGCTACCAGGCGGAGCAGCTGCGCCTGAGCAAGGGCTTCGACCAGCTCATCTGCCTGGACGACATCGCGGTGGAGCACTACGAGCACCAGCTGGAGACCGCGCTCCGGGCCCTGCGAGACATGCGGGGCCGGGCCCTCCTGGCTGACGAGGTGGGGCTGGGCAAGACCATCGAGGCCGGCATCGTCATGAAGGAGCTCATCGAGCGGGGGCTGGTGCGCACGGTCCTGGTGCTGACCCCGGCCTCCCTCACGGAGCAGTGGCGGGAAGAGCTGTCGGTGAAGTTCCGGGAGGAGTTCACGGTCATCGACAAGCCCAGCCAGTGGCAGGCGGTGCTGGAGGCCCAGGAGGGACGCTGGCTGGCCAGCCTGGATCGGGCCAAGATGAAGCGCCACGCCACCCAGATCCTGCAGCGGGAGTACGACCTGCTCATCGTGGACGAGGCCCACAAGCTGAAGAACCGCAGCACCCTGGCCTGGAAGTTCGTCAACCGCATCCGCAAGCGCTACGTGCTCATGCTCACGGCCACGCCGGTGCAGAACGACCTGCTGGAGCTCTACAGCCTGATCACCATCCTGGCGCCGGGCCAGCTGGGAACGGTGCGGGCCTTCCGTCGCCACTTCCTCCAGGGCGCGGACAAGCGCCAGCCCAAGAACGCCCGCTCCCTGCGCCGCCTGCTCAACGACGTGATGATCCGCAACCGGCGCAGCAAGGTGGACGTGACCTTCCCCAAGCGCCGGGCCGCCATCTACCACCTGACCCTGAGCGAGGAGGAGTGGCAGCTCTACGCCAACGTCACCGACTACATCCGCCGCCGCTTCCAGGACGTGGAGAGCAACAAGCACCTGCGCCTCACTCTGATGACCCTGCAGAAGGAGCTGACCAGCAGTCCCCAGGCCGTGGCCAAGACCCTGGCCAAGATGGCCCAGGACCGGGCCCACGGGGAGCGGGTGCGGCGGGAGCTCCAGGGCTTCCTGGCCCTGGCCGAGAGCATCCCGGTGAGCCGCAAGCTGCGGGCCGTGGAGGAGATCCTGGGCCGCTTCCCGGGCAAGTTCCTCATCTTCACCGAGTACCGGGAGACCCTGCGGGCCATCACCGAGCAGCTGGAGGCCTGGGGCATCCCCACGGTGGGCTTCCACGGCGGGCTGAACATTCGCCAGAAGGAGGCGGCGGTGGCTCGCTTCCGCGCGGACGAGAAGGAGGGCGGCGCCCGGGTCATGGTGAGCACGGAGAGCGGGGCAGAGGGGCGCAACCTCCAGTTCTGTCATCAGCTCATCAACTACGACCTGCCCTGGAACCCCATGCGGGTGGAGCAGCGCATCGGCCGTCTGCACCGGCTGGGCCAGGTCAACGACGTGACCATCTTCAACCTGAGCTGCCACGAGACCATCGAGGCCCACATCATCGACCTGCTGGCCCGGAAGATCCGCATGTTCGAGCTGGTCATCGGCGAGCTGGACCTGATCCTGGGCAACCTGGAGGGGGCCAAGTCCTTCGAGGACCTGCTGCGCCAAGCCTGGGAGGCGGGCCTGAGCCAGGGCAACCTGGAGGAGCGCCTCCAGGAGGTGGGGCTGGTCCTGGAGCGGGCCCGGCGCAAGTACGAGCAGGTGCGGGAGAACAACCGTCTCCTGGACGAGGTGTTCGAGATGTGAGTACCCAGGGCGACCGCGAGTTTCGGCTCAACCACCCAGTCTTCAACTACCCACACTACCCACAAAGGCGCGGGAACATGGACGAAAACAGAACAGACAACGTGACAGATTTCGAGACCATCAAAGCGGAAGCGGAGGAGCTCTATCCCAAGCTGGTGGCCTGGCGCCGGGATTTCCACATGCACCCGGAGCTGGGCTTCCAGGAGGTGCGCACGGCCGGCGTGGTGGCGGATCACCTGCGGGAGCTGGGGCTGGAGGTGAGCACCGGCGTGGGCAAGACCGGCGTGGTGGCCCTGGTGGAGGGCGAGGGGATCCCGGAGGACGCGCCCACGGTCCTCCTGCGCTTCGACATGGACGCCCTGCCCATCCAGGAGGAGAACGACGTCCCCTACCGCTCCCAGCACCCGGGGGTCATGCACGCCTGTGGCCACGACGGCCACACCGCCATCGGCATGGGCGTGGCCGAGCTCCTGGCCCGGCGCCGGGAGGAGATCCCCGGCCGGGTCAAGCTGGTCTTCCAGCCAGCGGAGGAGGGGCTGGGCGGCGCCCTCTCCATGATCGCCGACGGCGCGCTGGAGAATCCCAGGCCCAGCGCCGCCTTCGGCCTGCACCTCTGGAGCCAGCTGCCCTTGAACCAGGTGGTGGCCCAGCCCGGCCCTCTGTGGGCTGCAGCGGACAAGTTCGTGCTGCGGGTCATGGGGAAGGGCGGGCATGGCGCCATGCCCCACGAGACCATCGACGCCACCCTGGTGGCCAGCCAGATCGTGGTGGCCCTGCAGAGCATCGTGGCCCGGAACGTGGACCCGGTGGCCACCGCGGTGGTCACGGTGGGCTCCTTCCACAGCGGCACAGTGGGCAACGTCATCGCGGAGCGGGCGGACCTGGAGGGGACCGTGCGCAGCTTCGACCCGGAGGTCCAGGCCCTGCTCCACCGGCGCATCGACGAGATCGCCCAGGGCGTGGCCCAGGCCTTCGGCGCCCAGGCGGAATTCCAGGTCCTGGGCGGTGTGCCGGCCACCATCAACTCCGAGGAGGGGGCGGCGCTCATGCAGCAGGTGGCTCGGCGCATCGTGGACCCGGAGCAGGTGGTCCAGATCCCGCCCATGATGGTGGGGGAGGACATGTCCGAGTTCCTGAACCGGGCGCCGGGCTGCTTCATCCTGGTGGGGGCGTCGGACCCGGAGAAGGGCTGGCACAGCCCCCATCACAGCCCCACCTTCGACTTCGACGAGCGGATGCTGCCCACCGGGGTGGCCCTGCTCGCCAGCGCCGCCCTGGCGTACCTGCACCGGACGCAGGCGTAGGCCCCCGGGGCCTGTCCCGTCTCGATCCACCCCGCATCCACCTCAAGGAGGAGGCCATGCTGCGCAGCTCGCTCATCTACCTCTCCCAGGCTGGCTGGGCCCGGGCCCTGGTCACCAAAGCCCCTGTGACCAAGCAGACCGCCCGGCGCTTCGTGGCCGGGGAGACGCCGGACGATGCCATCCGGGCCATCCGGGAGCTGAACGCCAAGGGCATCCTGGCCACCCTGGATCACCTGGGGGAGCACACCCGAGATGCCACCCAGGCCCGGCAGGCCACGGAGGACATCCTGCACATCCTGGAGCGCATCGAGGAGGCCGGGGTGCGCTCCAATGTCTCCATCAAGCTGAGCCAGATCGGGGCCGAGCTGGACGAGGACCTCTGCCGGGAGCACCTGCGGCGCATCCTGGCCCGGGCCCAGGAGATGCACAACTTCGTGCGCATCGACATGGAGGACTCTCCCCTGGTGGAGCTCACCCTGGGCCTCTACCGGGAGATGCGTCAGGAGGGTTTCGACAACGTGGGGGTGGTGATCCAGTCCTACCTGCGGCGAAGCGAGGCGGATCTGGACCAGCTCATGGCCATGCAGGCCCGGGTGCGGCTGGTCAAAGGCGCCTACCTGGAGCCGCCGGAGGTGGCCTTCCAGGACAAGCGGACAGTGGACCGGCAGTTCGACATCCTGGCGGACCGGCTGGTGGCCGGGGCCCTGGCCGCCGGTGCGCCCCGGGTCAGCGAGGACGGGCGCTTCCCGCCCATCCCGGCCATCGCCACCCACGACGAGGCCCGCATCCAGCACGCCAAGGCCACAGCCCAGGAGCAGGGCCTCCCCCAGGGCGCCCTGGAGTTCCAGCTCCTCTACGGCATCCGTCGGGACCTGCAGGAGCAGCTGGTGGCGGAGGGCTACCCGGTGCGGGTCTACGTGCCCTACGGCACCGAATGGTATCCCTACTTCATGCGCCGGCTGGCGGAGCGACCGACCAATCTTTGGTTCTTCCTCTCCAATCTGGTGCGACGCTAGCCATGGCCGGCCCCATTTTTCCCGCCATGCCCACGTCCAAGGCCGCCCTCCTGGAGGAGCTGGCCCAGGCCCGGGCGGAGCTCTACGCCATCCTGGGGCGCCTGCCGGAGGAGGCCCGGCAGATGCCCGGCGCGGTGGGCCCCTGGAGCGTCCAGGAGCTGTGCGGGCACATCGCCGCCTGGGAGGATCGCCTACTCACCGGGCTGCAGCGGCTCACCCAGGGCGACCCGGTCCGGGACGGGGCGCTCTACTTGGCGGCGCACTTCTGCCAGGATGCTCTGTTCAACCGGCAGCAGGCCCGGAAACGCCACGGCTGGCCCTGGCGGGAGGTCCTGAACGAGCTGGTCTGGATGCGGGAGGAGACAGGCTGGACCCTGGCCAACCTGCCGGAGGAGGCCCTCTTTGCGGTGCATCGGCTGGGTGGGCCCGAGGAAGCACCGATCTGGGTGAGCCCGGCTCACATCGTCCATCAGCTGGCCCGCCACGACCGGCGGCATGGGGAGGAGATCCGGCGCTGGTGGGCCTCCCAGCAGGCTCCTGGCAGGTGAGCAGGGGGGCCTGGGTCCGGGAAGCTGTCACCCATTGGTACTACCGATTGCCGAATTGCCCTCTCCATTGTTATAATGGGCTCAATCTCGCCGTAAACCGCGGCGCTCCGCCTGTTCGGTTTCCGGCCTTGGGACCCCAAGCCCGCTGGGGCAGCTTCCAGGAAGTCACCCATCAACCTGTCGCGATGGCGGCCCCAGAGCAGCCCAGATCCTCGAACAGGCGCTCTCTCTTGCTCAACGGCGCACCATGACCCTGAAAAACGTTCTCGTCCATGATGATTGGCAGACCCGGGTGCGGGAAGGAAAGGCCCAGGACCTGAACCGCGCCCTGGTGGGCCTGGTCACCGTGGCCGGGGCTCTCCTGATCCTGGCCGGCATCCAGCAGGCCCCCCTGGCCCAGCGTAGCGCCAGCTGGTACCTGGCCGGTGGGAGCATCGGCGCCCTCTTCGCGGCGGTGAGCATGACCCATCTGAGCGGGGGGCTCCAGCGGGGATGGCTGCGAGCCCTCGCGGCCTTCGGGCTCCTGGCGGGCGGTGTGATCCTCTCCATGCCGGCCACCCAGCGGACGCTGCTGGGGATCGAGAACGCGCCGAACCTGGGCCTGGTGGCGGCCGGCGCTCTGCTGGTGATCCTGGGCTGGGGGCTGCTGCTCCGAGCCTGGCTGGGGCAGCGCGAGCCGCGACCGGCCATTTGGTCCCAGCCTGGCTGGTGGGCACCCCGCGTCCTGGCCGGTCTGGCCGGCGGAGTTTTCGTCCTCTTTGAGCTCTACTTCGCCACGGACTTCAGCAACGCGCCGGTTCTGTTCGGCGTTTCGCCCTCCTTGTTCCTGCGCTACCTGGTCTACATCCTGGGGGTGCGGGCCCTGGGCGAGGAGCTGCTTTTTCGGCGCATCCTCTTCCACCAGCTCTACCGGCGGCAACGTCTCGGCCTGTGGGCGGCTCTCTTCGTCACCGCCCTGCTCAATCTGGTCATCTATCTGGTGATCACGCCCTTCATCCAGGCACCGGTGATCCTGGCCGTGTACGTCCTGGGCCCCCTGTTGATGGCCCTGGTGAACGGGCTGCTCTACGCCAAGGACGGCACCATCCTGAGCAGCGTCATCTGCAACACGATCTTTCAAGTCTTCCTGCTCCAGTGGTTCTAGCGGCTGGCGCTGGCAGCCGGCCTCGATAGCATCCCATCTGGGGACGTGTCTGGGGATGTGTCCCGGGCCGGTCAGAGCAAATGGAAGACCTTTTTCAGGCACCGACCATGCAGGCGAAACCCCGACTCAATTCTAGCTCTATCCCCGACCCAGGGGCGCGGACGGTCCGCGATGCGGGGAAGCGGCCGGATGCTGCCCTGGGCGAGGAACTGGAGCGCGCCCTGGGGTTGAGCAGCCGAAAAACCTCGCGATATTTTCCTGCGGTGGCCATCGCGGTGGCTTTCCTGGCCATCACCCTGGCGGCTTACCTGGCCGTGGACCGCAGCCAGCCACTCTTCGCGGTGTACCGCTATCTCTATCTGCTCCCGATCCTCTGGGCCGGTTACCGCTACGGCCGAGACGGGGCTCTGATGGTTTCTCTGGCCAGCACGGCCCTCTTCACCCCCCGGCTGGTGGACCTGCTTGTCCAGGCCCGGGCTCCGGAGGCCAGCCCCGAGCTCTTCTTCAGCGCGGCGGAGCTCATGGCTCTGCTCCTTTTCTACAACCTGTTTGGTCTGCTGGGGGCCGCCCTGGTGGAGTTCGACCGGCGCCACCGCAAGCTGCTGGACACGGTGGATCAGCTGGGCGAGGTCATCGAAAAATCCTTGGACCTGGAGAGCCTGCTCACCCTGGTGCTTCACCACAGCGCCCTGATCAGCGATGCGGAGGGAGCAGAGATCGTCCTGAGAGGCGACGGCCAGGAGGAAACGGTCCACGCCAACGTGGGGCGTCCCCTGGTGAATGGGGCAGGAAGCTGGACGGCCCCGAACGGCCATCGCTCCTTGGACGAGTGGCTCGCCCAGCAGGAGAGCCCGGTGATCCTGGCGGACCTGGAAAACGATCCC
>WGCB01000523.1 GCA_015494005.1 Caldilineaceae bacterium | reverse complement strand
GGCAGGGTGCGGGGATCAAAGAAAGTGGAGAGACGGAAATGGGAGACGGAAGTGGGGAGATGGAAGTTGGAAGTTGGGAGCTTCCTTGTCCCTCGCTACCCGCTCACCCCCTTCACTCGCTCATCCCTCGCTCACGGCCTCCGGTTTGCCCTGGCCCGCCCCGTCCCCGTTCCTGCCGCTGCTGCCGTTGACCTCGTGACCCACGACCACGGAGATGCGAGGCAGGACGCTTTCCCCGTCCCGCTTGCGCCGCAGCTCCCGCAGCTGCATGATGGCCCGACGGCCGTTGTCCGGCAGGGAGCGGCGCATCTTCAGGGCCTTGATCAGCCACTTCTCCGCCTCGTCGTAGCGGCGCTGCTGGAGGAGGAGTCCGCCCAGGTTGGCCGCGGCCAGCGCGTTGTTGGGGTTGGCTGCCAGCTTCTGGCGCAGGCGCTTCTCCCGGACCTGGATCCGCTGGGTGGGCTTGAGCAGGTAGCCCATGTCGAAGACCAGCTCGGGCAGGATCTCCTTCCGGGCCTCCTCTGCCCGGTGACGGATGAGGCAGCGGGTGCGGGGCACCACCATGTCCAGGGTGCGGGCCACCCGGATCAGCAGCTGGGCCCGCTGGAAGCGCTGCTCCACGAAGAGCTCCACCTCCTCCTGGCCGTCCACCACCACGTTCAGCATCTCCTCCTCCCCGTCCAGCTTCAGGGACTGGAGCAGCACGGGCTGGTAGCCGGGATTGCGCACCCGCATGCGTCCATCCTGGAACTCCAACTCCAGGCAGTCCGGGCCCTGGCAGCCCTCGGGCCCCACCTCCACGCACTGCTTCTGGGGAAACTGGACGTCCAAGATCTCGATGAAGTCCGCGGAGTAGTTCTTGAAGATGCCCACGTGCTCGTGGACTTCCTCGCCCTCCATGATCTCCACCACCATCTTGTGGCCGATGTGCTTCTCCAGCAGGGGATCGTAGGCGCTGCCGGCCGCGCCCAGGAGGTTGGTGCCCAGCTTCTTCAGGTAGCTCTCCCCGGTGTCGGTGATGTAGCGGCCAGCGGGCTTCTTGGCTCGGCCCACCAGCAGGCCCACCATCTCGCTCAGGGAGTCGCTGGCCGTGCCGATGAAGTTGCGCAGGCTGCGCATGGCCCGGCTGATGGGCCCGGGATGCAGGCTGCGGTCGATGTCCTTGGCCCGGCGCTGGCGGTTCTCCTCGCTCAGCTCGTCCACAAAACGGAAGATGGCCTCGATCTCGCCGTACTCCGAGGCGTAGAGGATGTAGCTGGTCTCCAGGTGGTGCTCATCCTGGACGCTGCTGCGGTAGATCAGCTCCAGGCCGGTGGGCTCCAGCTCCAGGACGCCCCAGACGATCTTGCCGTCGGCGCGCTCCAGGGTCACGTGGTACTCCTCGAAGGAGGCCAGGCAGGGGTCCTTGCGGGTGGAACGCAGGTAGGAAGCCACCAGGGTGAAGAGGAAGATCACGCCCATGGTGGTGAGGAGTGAGGTGTCGATGATCATCGGCGTAGTCCTCCGGACAGGGATGAAGTGGATTGATGGAAGGAGATCTGGGACAGTGAACGGGCCGGGCACGGCCCTCGTCGGCTCCAGGATAGCTCGTCCTGGGGCCGGGAACTGGGGGAAACCGATGGATCAACGGAGCAAATTGGCTCAGGGGAACAGCCGGGACCGGGTCAGCTGTGGCCCACCGGGTGGAGAGGCTCCACACAGGCTGGCCCTTCCTGGCGAGGACTGTTCACGGTGGTGCTGACCGGGTAGGCCTCCATCTGGGAGGCAGGGTAGGGCTTCAGCAGGGCCTGGAGCACCAGGGGAGACGCGCCTTGGACGTCCAGCCAGGGCTCGTAGTCCTCCGGGGCCAGGATCACCGGCATGCGGTTGTGCAGGGGACGGAGCCGCTCGTTGGGCTCGGTGGTCAACAGGGTGCAGGATTCGACGACCGAGCCGTCCGGGCTCTCCCAGCGCTCCCACAGCCCGGCGATGCCGAAGGGCCGATCGTCCTTCATGCGGATGAAGTAGGGCTGCTTGCCGCCGTCCCGTTTCTGCCACTCGTAGAAGCCGTCCGCGGGGACGATGCAGCGCCGGTACTTGTACGCGGCCCGGAAGGCCGGCTTCTCCGCCACCGTCTCGGCCCGGGCGTTGATCATCCGGTAGCCGATCTTCACGTCCTTGGCCCAGAAGGGGACGAGCCCCCAGGTCAGGAAGGTGAACTCCCGCTGGCCGGTCTGGGGGTGCAGGCGCACGGCCAGGACCGGCTGGCTGGGCGCGATGTTGTAGCGAGGCTCCACAGGCGGGGCTTCGGGCAGGTCGAACAGGGAAGCCAGGGCCTGGGGCGGCGTGCGTAGGGTGAAACGTCCACACATGGGGCGATCCTGGGCCGGGAACCGGGGAGTCACGGAGTGCAACACGCCGGGCAGAGGAGACCAGATCGCATCACCTGCCCGGGTGGCCCCCACTATAAAACATTGAGCGGGGTTCGTCAATGCACCCTGAAAAAGGAAATTTGCGCGTGGATTGACAGCGCGCCGATAACTGTGCTACCCTGGATTTACCCCCCTCTTCGTCACCGCCCTTTCCGCTGAACAGTTTCCCACCGTTCCATCTCCATCCCACCCCACTCTCGAGGAGGAGAGCCATGTTGTCCAGACGCTTCACACTCCCGCTGTTGTCGATCCTGCTGGCCGCCATCCTGGTGGCCTGCCAACCCGTGGCCGCGCCGCCCCCTGCCGCCGCTCCCAGCGAAGGCAGTGGCGAGGCAGCGAGCCAAGAGATGGCCGTGGAAGAACCCATCCCCGGCCTGAAGATCCCCGCTGAGCTGAAAGGCGGCGAGATCATCGTCTACTCCCCCTTTCCGGACGAGGAGATGGTGGACTTGAACACCCCCTTCACCAAGATGACCGGCATCCAGGTGCGCAACATCGTCATCTCCACGGGCGAGTCCCTGAGCCGGCTGAAGGCCGAGGCCGCCAATCCCCAGGCCGACTTCTGGCTGAGCGTCCGGGCCGCCATCGTCCAGGACGCCCTGAAGAACGATCCGCCCCTGGTGCTGGAGTACAAACCCTCCACCGTGGACCAGATCTCCCCGGCCTACCAGTACCCGGACAGCACGTTCTACACCGGCGTGGGCATGTACCCCCTGGTCATCTTCTACAACCCGGACATCCTGGCCGAGGAAGGGCTGGATGTGCCCGAGACCTACGACGCCCTCCTGGATCCCCAGTACGAGGGCAAGATCGTAATGCCCCACCCGGCCACGTCGGGGACGGCCTACTCCGCCATCACCATGTTCCTGCAGATCTACGGCGAGGAGGCAGGCTGGGAGTACATCGCCAACCTGGCCAAGAACGTGGCCCAGTTCACCCGCAGCGGGCGAGCCCCCCACAAGCTGGTGGCCCAGGGCGAATACCCGGTGGGCATCGGCTTCTTCGACGCGGTCTACAACCTGACCCAGGAGGGCTTCAAGCTGGTGAGCGTCTTCCCCTCGCCCATCTTCGCCGATCCCTACACCGCGGCCGTGGTGCGGGGCGCGCCCAACGAGGCCAAGGCCAAGCTCTACTACGACTACCTGCTCACCCCGCCGGCCCAGGAAGTCCTGGCCAAGTACGGCAACTACAGCGTGCGGGAGGACATGGCTCCCCCGGAGGGCGGCAAGCCCCTGGCCGAGCTGGACGTCCTGGACTACGACTGGCAGCACTGGGGCGACGTGAAGGCCGAGGTGCTGGACAAGTTCATCGAGATCACCCAGGTCCAGCCCCCCGAGAAGAAGTAACCGGCGACGCGTAACCGGTCCCAGGCGGGTGCGATCAGCCCCTGCGCTCGCCTGGGACGCACCCTTTCCCACCACACGGATCCTTGCCCATGGCCCAATCTGCGACCCCGGCTCCCCCGGTGAGCCGCCCCCAGACGCCAGCCCGTCCCCGCGGCAGACGCCGTCGACGCCTCTCCTTGAGCGCCAACCTGCTGCTCTTGGGCCTCTGGGTGCTGCTCCTGATCTTCATCCTCTACCCCATCTTCCGCATCGTCTCGGAGAGCGCCCAGGTGGATGGCCAGGTGAGCCTGGGCAACTACCAGAAGTTCTTCACCACGGCCTACTTCCGGCACACCCTCTACAACACCCTGATCATCAGCGCGCTGGCCACCCTGGGCGCGGTGCTCCTGGGGCTGCTCTACGCCTTCGGCATGACCCGCACCAACATGCCCGGCAAGGGTTTCTTCATGCTGGTCTCCATCCTGCCCTTGATCACGCCCCCCTTCTTCAGCGCCTTCGCCTTCGTCCTCCTGCTAGGACGCCAGGGGCTCTTCAACAAGCTGCTCCACACCCTCTTCGGCGTGCGCTGGGTCATCTACGGCTGGCATGGGGTGATCCTGGCCCAGATCATCACCCTCTTCCCCATCGCCTTCCTGAACCTGACCGCGGCCCTGGGCGGCATCGACCCCCGGGTGGAGGAGGCGGCCGAGGATCTGGGCGGGGATTTCTTCTACGTGACCCGGCGCATCACCCTGCCTTTGCTGACCCCGGCCCTCTTCAGCTCGGCCATCCTCATTTTCATGTTCAACCTGAGCGCCTTCGGCATCCCGGCCATCCTGGGGGGCAACAACCTCTTCTGGAAGGACGCCTCCATGCTGGCGCCCGAGGCCATCATCCAGATCCTGGGCGTCTTTGACTGGGGCATGGGCACCACCCTGGCTATGATGATGCTGGCCCCCAGCTTCCTGCTCTTCCTCTTCCGGGATTGGTACGTGCGCCGGCGCAGCTACATCACCGTGACGGGCATCCCCACCTCCTTCGGCTCCCGCCCCGTGCCCTCCTCGGTGAAGTGGACCATCTTCGGCATCTGCGCCCTGGCCGCTTTCCTGGTGGTCAGCATCTACGTGGTCATCTTCATGGGCGCGGTGACCCGCACCTGGGGCGTGGACTACAGCCTGAGCAACCGGCACCTGGCCTTGATGATGAAGACGGGCAAGAGCTCCATCGTCAACAGCCTGGTGCTGAGCCTGGGGGGCGCCTTGGTGGCGGCCATGCTGGGCATGATCATCGCCTTCGTGGTCACCCGCTGGCGCTTCCCGGGGAAGAACAGCTTCAGCTTCCTGGCCATGCTGCCCTACGCCCTGCCTGGGGTGGTCATGGGGCTGGGCTTCGCCACCGGCTTCAACAGCGGCCTGATCATCCTCACCGGCACCTGGATGATCATCCTGCTGGATTTCGCCATCCGCCGCATGCCCTTCGGCATCGAAAGCGGCAAGTCGGCCCTGGCCCAGATCGACGTCACCCTGGAGGAGGCCGCCGCGGACATGGGGGCCGACTGGGTCACCGTCTTCCGGCGCATCACCCTGCCCCTGCTGCGGCCCACCTTCATCGCCGCCCTCACCTTCAGCTTCATCAAGGCCATGACCGACATCACCTCGGTCATCTTCCTGGTC
>WGCB01000522.1 GCA_015494005.1 Caldilineaceae bacterium | reverse complement strand
CTCCCTGACCACCAAGCCCGAGGAGATCTATCGGGCCCTCATCGAGGCCACGGCCTTCGGCACCCGCACCATCATCCAGGCCTTCACGGACCAGGGCCTGCCGGTCCGCTCCCTGGTCACCGGGGGCGGGCTGACCAAGAACCCGCTCCTCATGCAGATCTACGCGGACATCACCGGGCGGGAGCTGGCCGTGGCCGGCAGCGAGCAGGTCTCCGCGCTGGGGGCGGCCATGCTGGCCTCGGTGGCTGCCGGGTCCCAGGCTGGCGGGCACGACACCCTGGCCGACGCCGCGGCCCACATGGCCCCGCCACCCACCCGGGTCTACCGTCCCCAGGCCGAGAACCAGCCCATCTACGACATCCTGTACGCGGAGTACAGCAAGCTCTACGACTACTTTGGACGGGGTGGCAACAACGTGATGAAGGTCTTGAAACGGTTGCGGCAGGGGAAGGAGTAAAAACCAAAGGTCGAAGATTGGGTGACGGAGATTGAAGACTGGAGATGGGAGATGGGGCCTGACGCGCCTGCTGCTTTCGTCTTTCATCTTTCGTCCTCTGCCTTCCAAGTTGCCCAGCTACTTTCCCTTCCGCCCAACCTCACACACGGCAAAGGAGGATCAGCGTGGCAAAGGTAGAAGGCATCCAAGTCGTTCCCCCACACAACCGGCTCATCGGTGACATGCCCAAGATCGGCATCCGCCCCACCATTGACGGGCGCCGCCAGGGCGTGCGGGAGTCCTTGGAGGGGCAGACCATGGCCCTGGCCCAGGCCGTGGCGGATCTGCTGAGCAGCGAGCTGCGCCATGCCAACGGCCTGCCCGTGGAGTGCGTCATCGCGGACACCTGCATCGGCGGCGTGGCGGAGGCGGCCCAGTGCGCGGCCAAGTTCGAGAAGGAGGGGGTGGGCGTCTCCATCACCGTGACGCCAGCCTGGTGCTACGGTGCGGAGACCATGGACATGGATCCCCTCATCCCCAAGGCCGTCTGGGGCTTCAACGGCACGGAGCGGCCCGGCGCGGTCTACCTGGCCGCCGTCATGGCTGCCCACGCCCAGAAGGGACTCCCCGCCTTCAGCATCTACGGCCGGGACGTCCAGGACGCGGGGGACACCACCATCCCCGAGGACGTGCGGGAGAAGCTGCTCCAGTTTGCCCGGGCCGGCCTGGCCGTGGCCACCATGCGGGGCAAATCCTACCTGGCCATGGGGGGCGTCTCCATGGGCATCGCCGGCTCCATCGTGGACCACTCCCTCTTCGAGGCCTACCTGGGCATGCGGGTGCAGACGGTGGACATGGTGGAGTTCGTCCGCCGCATGGAGCGGGGCATCTACGACCCGGAGGAGTTCCAGCGGGCCATGGCGTGGGTCAAGGCCAACTGCCCCGAGGGCAAGGACTACAACCCGCCGGACAAGCAGCGCACCCGGGAGCAGAAGGACAGGGACTGGGAGATCTCCGTGAAGATGGCCCTCATCGCCCGGGACATGATGGTGGGCAACCCCCGCCTGGCCGAGCTGGGCTGGGAAGAGGAGGCCCTGGGCTTCAACGCCATCGCCAGCGGCTTCCAGGGCCAGCGCCAGTGGACGGATCACCTGCCCAACGGCGACTTCATGGAGGCCATCCTCAACACCTCCTTCGACTGGACCGGCATCCGGGAGCCCTACATCGTGGCCACGGAAAACGACGCCCTCAACGGCATCTCCATGCTCTTCGGCCACCTGCTCACCGGCACGGCCCAGATCTTCGCGGACGTGCGCACCTACTGGAGCCCCGAGTCGGTGAAGCGGGTCACCGGCTACGAGCTGACGGGCCGGGCCGCCGGGGGCATCCTGCACCTGATCAACTCCGGCCCGGCCACCCTGGACGGCACCGGCCAGCAGGAGATCGACGGCCAGCCAGCCATGAAGCCCTACTGGGAGATCACCCCGGAGGAGGTGGCCCGCTGCCTGGACGCCACCACATGGCACGCGGCCATGACCGAGTACTTCCGGGGCGGGGGCTGGTCCACCAAGTTCCTGACTCGGGGCGGCATGCCCGTGACCATGGCCCGGCTCAACCTGGTCAAGGGGCTGGGGCCGGCCCTGCAGATCGCGGAGGGCTGGACCGTGGATCTGCCGCCAGAGGTGCATCGGATCCTGGACGAACGCACCAACCCCACCTGGCCCACCACCTGGTTCGCGCCCAACGTCACCGGCAGCGGCCCCTTCCGGGACGTCTACTCGGTCATGTACAACTGGGGCGCCAACCACGGGGCCATCAGCTACGGCCACATCGGGGATCGGCTCATCACCCTGGCCTCCATGCTGCGCATCCCCGTCTACATGCACAACGTGCCCGAGGAGCGGCTCTTCCGCCCCCACGCCTGGACCGCGTTCGGCGCGCAGGATCCCCAGGGCGCGGACTTCCGGGCCTGCCGCAACTTCGGGCCGCTGTACGGGAAATACTGAGCGGCCCGGTGATTGGGTGATCGGGATGCTCCCATCCCAATGCACCGGCCATCCGTCCTTCGTTTCCGTCCTTCGTCGATCCTGCGAGGAGCCTATGCCTGCAACCGCCAACTTCCTGGCCGTGGATCTGGGCGCATCCAGCGGACGGGTCATGCTGGGCCGCTGGGATGGCCGCCGCTTCCAGCTGGAGGAGATGCACCGCTTCCCCAACGGCGGGGTGAATGTGCTGGGCACCCTGCACTGGGACGCCCTGCGCCTCTGGTCCGAGATCCAGGCCGGCCTGGCCCGCTACGCCGCCCAGGTCGCCCAGCCCCTGGCCGGCGTGGGTGTGGACACCTGGGGCGTGGACTTCGGCCTCCTGGACCGGGCCGGGCAGCTCCTGGGCAACCCGGTCCACTACCGGGACAACCGCACCGACGGCGTGCCCGAGCGGGTCTTCCAGCGGGTCCCCCGGGAGGAGATCTTCCGGGTCACCGGCCTCCAGTTCATGCAGCTCAACACCCTCTACCAGCTCTTCAGCCTGGTGGAGCGGCAGGATCCCCAGCTGGCCATCGCCCAGACCCTGCTCCTCATGCCCGACCTCTTCCACTACTGGCTCTCTGGGGTGAAGCGCAGCGAGTACACCATCGCCAGCACCTCCCAGATGTTGGACGCCCGGCAGCGCACCTGGGCCCAGGATCTGGTGGAGCGCCTGGGGATCCCCAGCCAGATCCTGCCCACCATCGTCCCGCCGGGGACGGTCCTGGGGCCCCTACGGCCGGAAGTCCAGGCGGAGACGGGGCTGGACCAGGCCGCGCCGGTCATCGCGCCGGCCAGCCACGACACGGCCAGCGCGGTGGCGGCCATCCCGGAGCTGGACCCAGCCAGCGCCTACATCAGCAGCGGCACCTGGAGCCTCATGGGTGTGGAGATCCCCGAGCCCATCATCAACGAGACCGCCCTGGCCCTGAACTTCACCAACGAGGGGGGTGTGGGCAATCGCATCCGGCTGCTGAAGAACATCGCCGGGCTCTGGC
>WGCB01000521.1 GCA_015494005.1 Caldilineaceae bacterium | reverse complement strand
TGTCCAATCCCTGTTCCAAACTTGAAATGGCCAACGTGGTTCTCCCCATCAGCCGGTAGTTCCTGCCGAAATTGACGTAGAGCTCCCCTTGTGAAGTCAGATTGCCGTTGTGGATTGCCAGCTCCAGACCACGCCCCAGGTAGTGTTGTGCTTGGACGTGATCGCCCTGCTCGATCGCGAGGATGCCCAGATTGTTGAAGAGCAGAGACAGGAGGTGCCGGTCATCCAAGCAAGTGCACAGGGCCAGGGCCTGCTCGAACATTTCCTGGGCAGTGGGTAGGTCACCCTGGTGGTAACAAACAAGCCCCATGCTGTTGAGGCTATTGCTCAGGTTCCGAAGATCGTCCAGGGATTGCCAGACTGCTTGCGCCCGGTGCAGATGGTCATACGCGGCCGCGTAGCGCCCCTGGATGTCGTCGATAATGCCCAGGTGGTGATGGGCCCAGCCGGTGAGTCGGATATCGTCCAAAGCATGAGCGACCTCCAACGCGTAATGGAGCTTTGCTCTGGCTGCCATGTGCTCACCGAGCCGCCAAAGCGCCTCCCCCCAGTGCACATGAGCCATACCCTCAGCCCGGCGGGCCCTCTGCCGTCGGACCAACTGGAACGTTGTTGTGAGCGTCTGGATGGACGGTCGATGCTGCCCGAGACGATTCAGAAAGCGCGCCCGCTCCAATCCAGCCCAGATCGCCAGCTCAGCGCCAGCCGATCCCCAGGCCATCGCCGCACGCCAAGTGGCCTGCATGATGGCTTCTCCCTCCCGGGCCAATCCCCGGAGCCGATAATAGGTGCTGAGTGCAGGAAGGGCAGCCAGGAGCAGATCGGTCTCGCGGGCGGTCAACCCCTCTTGCCAGGCCGCGCGTCCATTGTCGATGTCGGAATCGATCATAGCGATGGCCTGCCGGGGTTGGTCCTTCCGGAACGCGTCGGCGTACTGGGCCAGCCAGAAAAGATAGTACCGGGCATGGTCCCGTCGAGCTGGATCGTCGCCGGCGAGCCTGGCTGCGGCAAAGGTGCGCACCACCGGATGAAGCCGGTAGCGGACTGTGGCTTTACTGTACGACAACAAGGACTTCGTGCAGAGGGCCTCCAAATGCGTCGCATCGGCGCCCGCAATCTGCTGCGCTGCGTCCTGTGTGAAACCACTGTGAAAGACAGAGAGCCGGGCCAGCCGTCGCTGCAGATCCAAGGGCAGCGAGTGCCAGGACACCTCAAAGACCGTCCGCAGGCTGCGATGGCGTTCGGGTACATCCCGTAGAGAAGTGGTTAACGTCTCGAATCCACGGCTCAGTTCATCAACGATCCCACTCAAGGTGGCGTTGGGCATCAAGCCCGCGGCCAGCTCGATGGCCAGAGGCCAGCCCTCCAGGATGCGGACAATGCGACGTGCGTGGACGAGATCCTCCGAGTCCATTTCCTGCCACTGGTGTTGGTTCCGACGGGCCATGAATAGGTCCACAGCCTCGGATGGCCCCTCATCCGCGTCGCTGGCGGGATAACTTAGGCCCGACAGCTTCAGGATCCATTCGGCGCGCACCCCAAGGGGCTCCCGGGAGGTAACGAGCAACTGCACGGATTCGCAGCGCTGGATGATCTCCAGGAGAAGCTGGACGCCGTCCTCGATCAGGTGGTCGAAGTTGTCGAGTAAAAGCAGGACCTGTTTGTGCTCCAGGTAGGTGAGCACCTGTTGCACCGGTTTCTCTGAGCCACTCAAGCGGAGATCCATGGTGGTGGCAAGCTCCACAGCAATAGCCTCCGCCACATCCGGATCGTCCGGACTGATATTGGCCAGCTCCACCAGCCAGACGCCGTCTGCATAGCGATCCACACAGCCGCGAGCGACGGTGGTGGCCAACCGGGTTTTGCCGATGCCGCCTGGCCCCACCACCGTGACCAGCCGACACCAGGGCTGGCCGAGACGAGCGTGGAGCTCCTTTCGGACAGTCTGACGACCGAAAAATTGGTCCTGTGGCGCTGACAGGTTGTGCTGTCGCCTTGGGAACAACCGGTAGATGGCAAGAGGCTGGGGACGGATCCGATGTATCAGCGCCCTCACTTCCGCCGATGGCTCCACACCCAACTCTCGGCACACCGTCTGGACACAATCATCGTAGTGGGTGACGGCCTCCCGTTCGCGGCCGGATATCACCAGCATCCGCAGCAGCAGGAGATGGGCCGCCTCGTCCATGG
>WGCB01000520.1 GCA_015494005.1 Caldilineaceae bacterium | reverse complement strand
GGATAGATGCCCTCCAGGACGGGGACCGGCGACGCGAAGGAGGGCGACTCCTCTCGGGTCGCCCTCCATTGCCTGCCGGATAGAGGGGCGGGCATCCATGTGACGCCCTAGAACGGATTGTTGGCGTTCACCCGGCCCCAGCCGAAGAAAGGATCCTTGCCCGGATCGCCCAGGTCGTCCGCGGTGCGCTGCAGGAGGAGCTTCACCAGGCCAGGGTGCAGATCGCCGCCCGCCGCGCCGATGTAGATGGCCGCCACACCCGAGGCGTGGGGCGCCGCCATGCTGGTGCCGCCGCTCCAGTACCAGGCCCCGGCCGAGCCGGTGCTGAAGACCAGGTCGAAGACCCAGCAGGGCCGAGTGATGCCCGCTACGGTGCAGTTCTCGTTGCCCGGATACTCGATGCTGCCGCCGGGCGCCGCGTTGTGGATGGGCCGACCATAGTTGGTGTAGAAGGTGGGCACATCCAGGTTCGTGGAGGGATCCACGGCCCAGCCGATGGGCGCGGTGGCGGAGATGGAGAGATAGCGGGGGATGTCCGAAGGCAGGTGGTGGATGCTCCCATCCAGGCTGACGCCGTTGTTCCCCGCTGCGGCGATGAGCGTGGCGCCCTTGGCGTTGGCGTAGGCGCCGGCCCGGTCCAGGGCCACCACCAGGGCAGCGATGTCCAGGGCCTCGTCGATGCTCTCGATCTCGTTCTCGTCGATGGTGGCCCCCAGGCTCATGTTGATCACATCCGCGCCGATGTCCGCGGCGTAGACGATGGCGTCCAGCAGCCAGTCGAAGTCACCGCTGCCTGTCAGGGAGGAGAGCACCTTCACCATGACCAGCTCCGCCTCCGGGGCCACGCCGATGGTGCCATAGCCGTTGTCCGCCGCTGCGATGGTGCCGGCCACGTGGGTGCCGTGGCTGAAGGGATCCCCCGGGAAGTTCTCGATGTACTCGAAGCTCTCGCCGGGCACGAAGGACGTGCTCAGGGCCACGTTCAGGTTGGGAGCCAGGTCCGGGTGGTCCGAGTCGATGCCGTCATCCAGGACGGCCACCCGCACGCCCGCGCCTCGGCCTCGGCTCTGCCAGGCCTCCACGGCATCCACCGCGTCGTGGCCCCACTGCAGGTCGAAGAAGAAGTCATCGTCGCCGCTGTTGGGTGGGTTGCCCACGTCGGCCATGGTCACCGCCACGGGCTCCACCGGGTCGATGATCTCCACCTTCACGTTGGGCGCGATGGCCTGCACACCCCGCAGCCTCGCCACCCGGGACGGGAAGTTGGGGTTGCTGGAGGAGACCACCACCACGCCGATCTTGTCCAGGGTCTTTTCGACAGTGCCCCCAGCTGCCTGGATCTGAGCCACCAGGCCCGGGGAAATCCAGTTGGTCCTGCTGACCACGATGTACGATTGGGGTCCTGGATCCGCGGCGCTAGCCACGCCAGCGGTCAGCAGCACGATCACCAGGACCAAGGTGATAGCCTTCGCCAGTTTTCCGTACATGACCAATCCTCCTTCGTCGTTGAAGTGACTGAACGGAACAGCGTGACGGAATGGACTATTTGAAGTTACGTTTGCAACGTGGATTGCGGCGTCAGGACCGGCAGGCAGCCAGAGGATGGCGTCCCGACGCACCCAGGCGAGGATAGGGACGAACAGCCGAGGGCCAGTCGGCCCTGCCATTCGTCCAATTAAGTGTATCATGTTCTTCAGGGAGCTGTCGAGACCAAATTTCAGAAAATGTTGATGTGATCCCCGGGCTCAGCCTACGCCCCAAAAACGTTTGGGGAAATGCGATTGCGCCCCGTCACGGCTGGCGGCTGAGCCGCTGGCGCAGGGCCTGGATGCGCGCGCTGGACTCGGCCTGGGCCTCCCGCAGCAGGCCCGGGGATGGACTCCCCGCCCGCATCGCGTCCAGGATGATCTGCTCCGCGGCCATGAACTCATCCCCCGCGTCGGCCACCTCCCCGGCGATCTCCCGAGGGATGGTGGTGACGCCGTTGCAGTCCCCGTGGAGCAGGTCATCCGGGTAGATCACCAGGCCACCCACGTGGACCGGCACGTGCACGTCCAGGATGTGGTTGTAGGCGTGGGAGCAGATGGTGCCGTTGGTGAAGACAGGAAAGCCGATGGCCCGTACCTGCTCCAGGTCCCGGCCGGCGCCGCTGGTGATGAGCCCCACCGCGCCGAAGGCCTGGTAGGTGGTGCACATGACTTCGCCGAAGGTGGCCCCCACGGCCGGGTCGTCCAGGTCCTGGAAGACAACCACCGCCGGGCCCGAGAGCTCGCCGAAGCGCTCCACCTGGGCGCTCAGACTGGCGTAGGCGTCTCCCTCCCGGGGCGGCCCCGCGGAGCGGAAGGTGGCCGTGGCCGCGAAGCCCACCACCGGCGGCATCTCCGGGAAGGCGGCCTGGATGCGGGCGTCCATGAAGCCGGTGTTGCGGGGCCGGACGTCGAAAAGCTCGATGATGTTGCAGATGGTAGGGGTGTCGAAAGTGCGCAGCTTCTCCAGCACCTGGGCAGAGATGGACGTCATGGCATGCCTCCTGTGGTGAAGTGCGGGGGACGATCGATGGATGAGGGGGAAGGGATGGGGTCAAGAACGAGGGGAACCGTCAGGGCGCCAGGAGTCGTTATCTCTGTTGACGCGCCTGGCGCTCCTCCAGGTATTTCTGTTCCAGGAGCTCGTGGCGACGCACGATGCGGCGGTACCATTCCAGGGTCAACTCCGCCTTCTCCTCCTCGGTCAGCCGCCAGGGCAGGTCCGAGCGATGGAGCGCCTCGATCACGTGGGAGAGGGTGATGGCCACGCTCACGGAGATGTTGTAGCTCTGGGTGAAGCCGTACATGGGCAGGCGCAGATAGCCGTCGGCCAGCTCCATGGCCCGGGGACTCAGCCCCTCCTCCTCGTTGCCGAAGAGGAAGGCCATGGGACGCTCCAGGGGCAGGGTGTCCAGGGAGTAGCTGCGTTCCACGTTGGGCGAAGTGGCGATGATCTGGTACCCTTGGCTCCGCAGGGCCTGGACACAGGCCCCGGTGTTGTCCGCGCCGGGCTCGTTGTAGCGGAAGAGGGTGATCCACTTGGCCGCGCCCTGGGTCACCTTGGGCGAAACCCGGAACTCGTTGCGGTTCTCGATGACGTGCAGGGTCTGCACCCCCAGGCACTCCGCGGTGCGGATGGTGGCGCTGGCATTCTGAGGTTGGTAGATGTCCTCCAGCACCAGGGTCACGTAGTAGGTCCGGTTCTCCAGGACCTGCCGGATCTTCTGCACCTTGTTGGGGGTCACAAACTGGGCCAGGTAGGCGATCAGCTCGTCGCGCAGACGCGGGTCCATGGTGCTCGCTTCGACTCCTCGCATGGGGAAGGCGGGTTGATCGGGCAGATGGCGGGGCCCGGGCACGCCGAATTGGGCGGCCAGATCCACCCTAACCCAGCCCTTTTCCCTCTGTCAAATCCGACTGTCGGCCGATTCCAGGGCCAGGGCTGGGTGGCGAAGGTCCTGGCCTGTCACGTGGAAGAGAGGGGAGATCATGGGCGCAACCGCAGTTCGCTGGTCACAGTGGAGGCCTCGGTGGAGGTCACCGTGGGGGGTGTTAGGGATGGTGATCCTGGGGCTCCTGGCCCTGTGGGGCGGGCCGGTCCTGGCCGGGGATCCGGAGCCCCAGAGCCCACCCAGCTGGCTGGAGCCTCGGGGGCTGAACATCGTGGATCTGGTGGGTCTGGTCCCGGAGGCCCACCTCCAGGACGCCATCATCTCCTACTCGGGCGTGGGCATCGTCCAGTACGTCTCGGGCAACCGTAATGGCAGCACGGTCACCGTCCAGGTGCGCATCACCCCTCGCTACTCCCGGACCAGCGGCCTCCTCAACACCCACTTCAACTGCCTGGGGCAGACGGGCATCTACGATCACTGGTCCTCCACCGTGCCCGAGGCCCGCATGCGCCTCTACGCGGACGGGGCGGAGATCACCGACCAGATCCGCTACATCAACATCACCCCGGCCGGCTGGACCTTGCCCACGGCCAACACCACGCCAGGCTTCCGCTATGCCCAGACCGGCATCCAGCCCGCCACCTTCACCGGGGATGGATCCCTGCTGGTGCCGGCCAACATGGGCTGCGAGATCGTGGCGCCCGGCTACCACACCAACCTGACCGCCACCTTCACCCTGGAGACGGCGAGCCCCATCCAGGTCACGGTCCTGGGCCAGGAGCAGTTCAGCTTCCACAGCTACATCGGCCCGGGCAACGC
>WGCB01000519.1 GCA_015494005.1 Caldilineaceae bacterium | reverse complement strand
GCCTGCACCGGATGGGAGCAGATGAAACTGGGCGGTGACGGGGGAGCTGGACAGAGTGCCATCCGGTGCAATGCCGGGGGACAGGACCAGGCAACGTAAGCTTGCTGTCCCTATCATACCGGAAAACAGGCTTTTCGTACAGTTTTTATTGGACGCTTTGACAGGAAATGTTGCAGAGAGAGGAGCGCTTCGGTTCCGAGTCAGCCCTCAGGCGGGGCGGCAGAGGTCATCCAGTTCCTCAGCCCCGGGCGGAGCAGGCGGGACGTTGAGCACGGCCACCAGCTCCACGCCCAGCAGAAAGATGCTGCTGGAGATGTAGGCCCAGAAAAGGAGGGCCACCACCGCAGTCAAGGGGCCGTAGACCAGGTTGAAACGGGCGTACTGGGTCAGGTAGACGGTGAAGAGCTGCTGGGCCACCTTCCAGATGATGCCCACAGGAACCGCGGCCGCGATGGCAGCCCGCCAGAGCACTTTGCAGCTGGGCAGGAACTTGTAGACGATGAGGAAGGCCAGAATGGCGATGAACAAGGAGAGGAAATGCACGGACAGGCTCACCAGATCCAGGGGCGGCAGGGGCTCCTGGAGCACAGGCGCCAGGCGCTGGAGTAGGCCCGTGGTGGCCGAGAGGCCGGCGGCCAGGATGAAGAGCAGGGCCACGATCAGCACCAACCCCATGGCCACCAGGATACGCAGATAGCCAGAGCGAACCTGGAAGATGCGATCCAGCGCGGTGATCATCACCTTGAACATGGCACTGGCCGACCAGAAGAGGCTCAAAGCGCCGATGAGGCTGGCCACCTGCCACTGCTCCCGCAGGTCTGCCACGGTCCGGTAGACCAGCTCCCAGGTGCCGGGCAGGAGCTGACGCAGGGTCAGGGCCAGGGTCTCCTCCAGGGCCTGGTCCGCCAGGAGGCGGCCACCCAGGGCGGTGAGGAGCAGGAGCAGGGGAAAGATGGAGAAAAAGATGTGGTAGGCCAGGGCCGCGGCGAAGGTGGCGCCGCCGTGTCGCTGGTACTGGCGCCAGGCCTGCCACAGGTAGCCGGGCCAGCCCCGCCAGCGGGCGTTGATCCCCTGCAGCCGACGCTGGCCGCGCTGCTGCAGGGTGCGCAGCGCGGATGGGCGGTCACGTGACGAGGACATGGGTGATTCGGTCATGGCGGCCCGGTGAAGGGAGGTCCGATCTCGGCTGTCGACTTGGCTGGTGGGGGTTCTGCTGTAAGTATACTGCGCCGGATCGATGGAGGACAAATGGCTGGGAAAGGCTGGGCAGCCAAATTGGAGCCAAATTTTCGTCCTTGACAGCCTTGGAACAGCCGTGATACCATTGACACGTGTAAGCCATCACGTGTCAAATGACACGTGTCAACCAGCCGGGGCGCCTCCTTCCCCCTCACGGCCCCCGAAAAGCCAACACCAGGACCCCATGAAACGTCCCACCCAGGCGGACGTGGCTCGCGCCGCTGGCGTCTCCCGAGCCACCGTCTCCTACGTGCTCAACCAACAGACCAAGGGCCGGGTGCCCATCTCCTCCGAGACCCGGGAGCGGGTGCTGGCCGCGGCCGCGGCCCTGGGCTACGAGCCGGACGCCCGGGCCCAGTCCCTGCGCTCTGGCGCCACCCGGACCATCGGCCTGCTGGTCCCGGACCTGCAGAACCCCCACTTCTGGCAGATCGTGGACAGCGCCACCCAGGCCGCTCGCCAGGCCGGCTACGACCTCCTCCTCTCCAGCGGTGACCTGGACCGGACCCAGGAGGAAGCCAGCCTGAAAAGCCTGCTGCGTCGCCGGGTGGACGGCCTGATCCTCAGCGTCACCTTCACCCGCCTGGCCCAGGAGATGTTGGGCCAGATGGCCGCCCGCCGCCTGCCCATCGTCATGATCGGCGGTGGCCAGTTCGACTTCGACTACATCGGCTCGGACTACCGGGAGAGCACCCGGGAGGTGGTGGCCCATCTCCAGGGGCTGGGGCACCGACGCATCGCTTTCATCCACGGCGTGGCCAGCCCCGGCCGGGGCCAGGACCGGCTCCAGAGCTACCAGGAAGGCCTGCAGGACGCCGGTCTGCCCTTCGACGAGAGCCTGGTGGCCCACTGCGGCCCCTCCATCCAGGACGGCTACCGGGCTGCTCTCCAGCTCATGGAGCGGCCGGATCGCCCCACGGCCATCATCGTCATCAACGACCTGCTGGCCATGGGCGTCCTGCGGGCTGCGGCGGATCAGGGCCTGAAGGTGCCCCAGGAGCTCTCCCTGGTGGGCTACGACGACATCCCCATGGCCGACTACCTGGTCCCTCGGCTGACCAGCGTCCACATGGACGCGGAGGCCATCGGCCAGGGCGCGGTGGAGCTCCTCCTGCAGCGGCTGCGCGTCCCGGAGGATCCCCGGCGGGCCATTCGCATCCCCACCCGGCTGGTGGTGCGGGAATCCACCGGCCCGGCTCCAGGCCGCACCCAGGGCTAGAGGAGCGTCGGCCCGGCGCTGCTACCTTCCCGGACCTGTTTTCTCGATCCCCTGTTCGCTCGTTTCTGTCGCCCCTGTCTCCCTTTGTCGCTCTTTGTCGCTGCCACCCTCCCCCACGTGTTTCAAGCCGCAACCGAGTCGTTTCGTCAGCCTGTCTTTTCAGCCGTTCAACTGTTCATTCCATCCGATTTTTTCGTTCTACCAGGAGGAGATCCATGAAACTGAGATGGCTCATCGCGTCGTTGCTGGTCACCTTGCTGGCCCTCAGCGCCTGTGCAGCGCCCGCGCCCCCGGCAGCGGAAGCCCCGGCTGCCTCCCAGGAGGAGGCCGCGCCAGCGGAGGAGGCTGCCCCGGCAGAAGAGGCCAAGTCCGAGGAGGCCATGGAGCCGGTGGTGCTGGAGTTCTACCACTGGTTCGGGGCCGATCTGGGCGAGACCACCATCAAGGAGATCAACGACCGGTTCCACGAGGAGAACCCCAACGTGACCGTGGAGTTCGAGACCGCGGACACAGGCACCTACGAGCAGGTGATCAACACCCGCCTGGCCGCGGACGACGCCCCGGACATCTTCGGCGTCTTCCCCGGCACCAAGTTCCACCCCAAGGCCAAGGCCGGCTTCCTCATGGACCTTTCGGACCAGCCCTGGGTGGACAATCTGCTGGACGGGGCCAAGGTGGTGGCCCTCTACCAGGGCAAGGTGATGACCATGCCCATCGACCAGAACGTCATCGGCGTCATCTACAACAAGCAGATCTTCGCCGACCTGGGCCTGGAGGTCCCCACCACCTGGGACGAGTTCCTGCAGGTGAGCGAGGCCATCAAGGAGGCCGGCATCGCCCCCATGGCCCTGGGCCTGAAGAGCGCCTGGGTCACCCAGCTCATCCCCTACGCCATGGCTCCTTCCGCCATCTACCGCGACATGCCCGACTTCGACGCCAAGATGTACGCGGGCGAGGCCAGCTTCGTGGATTCCCCCTGGGCCCAGATGATGGCCGACTACCTGGACCTGCGGGACCGGGGCTACTTCAACGATTCCCCCCTGGGCACGGACTACAACCTGAGCACGGACCTGATGGCCAGCGGCGACGCGGCCATGCTGGTCCAGGGCAACTGGGCGCTGGCCTCCCTGCGGGACAAGGCCCCGGACATAGAGTGGGGCATGTTCCCCCTGCCCTACGTCCAGCCCGGCCAGGACATCTGGGTCTCCGCGGCGGTGGGCGGCACCATCACCATCTCCGCCTCCACCGAGCATCCAGAGGAGGCCAAGGCCTACCTGGCCTTCTGGGCCCGGCCGGACATCATGGAGCTCTACCTGACCCAGAAGCGGGCCTTCCCCGCCTTCAAGAATCTGAACCCGGAGCTGGATCCCGCTGCCGCGGAGATGCTGCCACCCCTGGAAGTGGGCTCCTACCCCTTCCTGGACCAGAACTGGCCTCCGGGCGTCCAGGGGGTGATGCTGGAGGGCATCCAGTCGGTCTTCGCGGGTGAGATGACCGTGGAGGAGATGCTCCAGGAGATGGACGCAGCCTGGGCCGAGAACGCGGAGTAGTCAATGTCTGCATGGCTGGGGGCCCGATCCTGGCGACGGTGACCGGGGCCCCCAGCCCTTGCCCTCAGGAGAAGGGATCGTGGGACTCCGAAACGCCACCTGGACCAACAACACCCGGCTGCGGACGCTGATCACCGACGCCCTCTTCCTGCTGCCGGCCTTCGTGGTCTTCGCGGTCTTCTTCGCCTACCCGGTGATCAGCAGCTTCTACTTCAGCCTGACCAAATGGGACGGCATCAACCCGGAGCTGAAGTTCATCGGCCTGGCCAACTTCCAGAAACTCATGGGGGACCGGCACTTCTGGACGGCCCTGCGCAACACCTTCCGCTACGCCATCCTGGTGACGGTGATCCAGAACGTCCTGGGGCTGATCCTGGCCCTGGCCGTGACCAGCAAGGTCTACCGGGGCTTCCGGGTGCTCTTCCTGGTGCCGCCCTTGCTGAGCAGCATCGCCATCGGCAGCATCTGGAGCTACATGTACGCCCCCAACGGTGCGGTGAACAGCCTGCTGACCCTGGCCGGGCTGGAGGGCCTGGCCCAGGACTGGCTGGGCAATCCGCGCCTGGCCCTCTACAGCCTGGTGGTGGCCAACATCTGGAAGTGGACAGGTATGGCCATGATCATCTACCTGGCCGGTATCCAGGCCATCCCCAAGACCATCCACGAGGCGGCCAGCATCGACGGCGTGGACGTCTGGCAGCGCTTCCGCCACGTCACCTTCCCCCTCATCGCCCCGGCCTTCACCATCAACGTGGTCCTCTCCATGATCGGCTCCCTGAAGGTCTTCGACATCATCTACATCATGACCCAGGGCGGGCCCGGCCGGGCCACCGAGTCCATCACCACCTACATCTTCAGCCGGGCCTTCGAGGCCAACAAGTTCGGCTACGGCACGGCCATCGCCGTGGTGATGTTCGCCATCATCCTGGCGCTCTCCCTGATCCAGCTCCACTTCCTGACCCGACGGGAGGTGCGGGCATGAGCGTCAAAGCCCAGCTGCTGGCCTCTCGCCTGGCCTCCGCGCTGACGGTGGCCCTGTGGGCTCTCTTCGTCGTCATCCCCCTGGCCATCATGGTCATGGCCGCCATCAAGTCGCCCGCGGAGATGGCCGTCAACCCGTTCAGCTGGCCCCAGGCGTTCCAGTGGCAGACCTTCCAGAAGGCCTGGGAGGAGGCAGCCCTGGCCCGGGGCATCCGCAACAGCCTGCTCCTGACCTCCATCTCCCTGCTCTTCCTGGTCCTCTTCGGCGCTTCCGCGGCCTACCCCATCGCCCGGCGCACCCGGTGGGCCCCGGTCTTCTACTTCTTCCTGGCCGGGATCATGGTGCCCTTCCAGCTGGCCATGCTGCCCCTCTACCGGCTGATGAAGCTCTTCAGCCTCATCAACACCTACCAGGGCGTGATCTTCATCTACGTGGCCGTCTCCCTGCCCATGGTGATCTTCCTCTACAGCGGCTTCATCAAGGGCATCAACAGCGAGCTGGAGGACGCGGCCCTGGTGGACGGCGCCGGCCCCTTCCGCATGTTCTGGACCATCATCTTCCCCCTGCTGAAGCCGGTCACCTCCACCGTGATCATCATGAACATCATGTCCCTGTGGAACGACTTCTTCATCGCGCTCCTCTTCCTGCCCAAGAAGGAGATGCGCACCCTCCAGCTCTCCATTTTCAGCTTCAAGGGCCAGTACAACAGCAAGCTGAACCTAATCATGGCCGCGGTGATCCTCTCCATCCTGCCCATGGTCATCGTCTTCCTGGCCCTGCAGAAGCAGTTCGTGCAGGGCATCGCCGGCGGCGCGGTGAAGGGATAGCCGCCCCGCCGCCAGCCACCCCGTCACCCCGGAAAGGAGCCCCGCGGTGAACAGCCGAGAACGAGTCATCGCCACCCTCAACCGGCAGCCCACGGACCGCACCCCCATCGACTGCTGGCTCTACCACCGCTACTTCCTGGACAAGCTGGAGGCGGTCTACGGCCCTCGGGAGCAGTTCATGGACGAGTTTGGCGTGGATCTTTTCACCGGCTTCATGGCCTTCCCCAGCCAGCGCCTGGGAGGCGTCCGCATCGACGTGCCGGACCTGGCCGACCTGGATCTGGGCGATCCCCGGGACCCGAGCTGGCTCCGCTACGACCGCTGGGCCCCGGATTTCGCCGGGGTGAGCATCCTGGAGGCGGTGGAGCAGCAGGGGGATCGCCGGGCCATCGTGGCTCACCTCTGGGGCATCGTGGAGGGGACCAGCATGCTCATCGGCATCGAGAACTGCTGGCTGAATCTGGGCCAGAGCCCCCAGGAGATGGTCAGCTGGTTCGACCGCTACGCGGACTGGCTCTGCGGCCTGGTGGACGTCATCGCGGAGACCGGGGTGGACATCATCACCCTCTCCGACGACTGGGGCAGCAACGGCACCATGCTCTTCTCCCCCCGCATGTGGCGGCGCATGATCGCCCCCTACGCCGGCCGGGTGGTCCGCCACGCCCGCTCCCGGGGGCTCTACGTGAACCTGCACAGCGACGGCTACATCATGCAGATCGTGGACGATCTCGTCGAAATTGGCTACAATAGCCTGCATCCCGTCCAGGAGAGCGCGGGCATGGATCCGGCCACGGTCAAGGAGCGCTTCGGGGACCGCATCGTCGTCTACGGCTCCCTGGACGTGATCGACGGCATCCTGGCCTACGACGGCGAGGAGTTGGAGCAGTACATCGTGGAGCGCTTCCGCATCTACGCCCCCGGCGGCGGCTTCATCTTCAACTCCGCCCACTTCGTCCAGCCGGACATCCCCCCGGAGCGCCTGCTCCACGCCTACAGCGTGGTCCGCCGGGAAGCCCGCCGTGACTGGTATTCCTAGCCGCCCACCCACTGCAACGGAGCCCGCCATGCCTCTTCTCTTTGACATGCCCCTGGAGCAGCTCTACACCTACCAGGGCACGAACCCCCGCCCGCCGGATTTCGACGACTTCTGGGCCGCGGCCCTGGCTGAGCTGGAGAGTGTGGATCCCCAGATCGAGCAACACCCAGCGGACTTCCAGACCCCCTTCGCGGACTGTTTCCACCTCACCTTCACCGGCGTGGGCGGCGCCCGGGTCCATGCCAAGCTCCTCCACCCCAGGCAGGCGCCCGAGCCCCATCCGGCCCTGCTCCTCTTCCACGGCTACTCCGGCAGCTCCGGGGACTGGGCCACCAAGCTGGGCTACGTGGCCCAGGGCTTCACCGTGGCCGCGCTGGACTGCCGGGGCCAGGGCGGCCTCTCCCAGGACATGACCCAGGTCCAGGGCTGGACCTTGCGGGGGCAGATCGTCCGGGGTGTGGAGGACGCGCCGGAGAAGCTCTACTACCGCCAGGTCTTCCTGGACACGGTGCAGCTGGCCCGGATCGTCATGGCCATGCCCCAGGTGGACCCGGATCGGGTGGGGGCCACTGGAGCCAGCCAGGGCGGCGGCTTGACCCTGGCCTGCGCTGCGCTGGAGCCCCGGATCCGCCGAGCCGCGCCCATCTACCCCTTCCTCACCGACTACCGCCGGGTCTGGGACATCGACATGATCCGGGGGGCCTACAACGAGCTCCAGGAGTGGTTCCGCACCCGGGATCCCCGGCACGAGCGGGAGGAGGCGTTCTTCACCCAGCTGGGCTACATCGACGTCCAGCACCTGGCGCCCCGCATCCAGGCGGAGGTCTTCATGGGCGTGGGGCTCATGGACACCACCTGCCCACCCTCCACCCAGTTCGCGGCCTACAACAAGATCCCCGGGCCCAAATCCCTGGCCCTCTACCCGGACTTCGGGCACGAGAACCTGCCGGGCCATGCCGACGCTGTCTTCCAGTTCATGAGCCAACTTTGACCCGGCCAGGGGAACCTCCATGACCAAACGCATCGCTGTGACCCGCGACCCCTTTGTCGCCGCCAACCAGGGCCGCCCCTGGCGAGAACGGGGCCTCTGGCCCTGCCATTGGATCGCCTGCCCCAGCGCCGGGGATCCGCCTTTCGTCACCGCCTACCGCCTGCCCTTCACCCTGGACCAGGCCGCCACCATCCCCGTCCACGTCACGGCGGACGAGCGCTACGAGCTCTTCCTGGACGGGGAGCGGGTGGGCCGAGGCAGCGAGCGGGGGGATCCGGACCACTGGTTCTACGACTCCTACGCCCTGGAGCTGGGCCCCGGGGAGCATCTGCTGGTGGCCCGGGTCTGGTCCCTGGGCCCTCTGCGCCCCATCGCCCAGATGAGCGTGCGGCCCGGCTTCCTCCTCTGCGCGGAGGGGGCCTGGCACCCGCTCCTGAGCACCGGCCTGGCTCCCTGGCAGGCCATGCACCTGGACGGGTACAGCTTCATCCCCTTCCCCCTGACCCACTGGCGAGGCGCTCGCATCCGGGTGGAGGGCCAGCGCTTCCCCTGGGGCTTCCAGCAGGGCGCGGGCGACGGCTGGCGGCCGGCCACCTCCACGGAGCCGGGGATCGGGCGGGTGGTGAGCTGGTCCTGGCACGGGATCCACCGGCTCCGACCGGCCACCCTGCCCCCCATGCTGGCGGAGGAGCGCCGGGTGGGTCGGGTGCGCCACGTGGCTGCCATCCCCAGCCTCTCCCCGGAGGCCATCCCCGTGGACGAGGCCCAGCACCGGCCCGAGGAAGCGTCGGCCTGGCAGGCCCTGCTGGCCGATGAGGGGTCCGTCACCCTGCCGCCCCACACCCGGCGGCGGATCCTCCTGGACCTGGAGGAATATTTCTGCCTCTACCCGGCCCTGCTGGTCTCCGGCGGCAAGGGGAGCACCCTGCGCCTCCACGCCGCGGAGAGCCTCTTCCAGACGCCGGATCCCGGGGAAAGCCGCAAGGGCCACCGAGACCAGGTGGCGGGCAAGTATTTCATCGGCGTGGGGGACACCTTCCACCCGGACGGCGGCGCCCAGCGCCTCTTCGAGAGCCTCTGGTGGCAGGCCGGCCGCTACTGGGAGCTCCTGGTGGAGACCCAGGACGAGCCCTTGACCATCCACCGCCTCATCCTGGAGGAGACCCGCTACCCCCTGGAGATGGAGAGCGCCTTCACCGCGCCGGAGCCCCTGCTCCAGGATCTCCAGCCTCTCTTCCTGCGCAGCGTGCAGATGTGCAGCCACGAGACCTTCTGCGATGCCCCCTACTACGAGGAGCTCATGTACGCGGGGGACGCCCGGCTGGAGGCCCTCTGCACCTACGTCATCAGCCGGGACCACCGCCTGCCTCGCAAGGCCCTGGCCCTCTTCGACAGCTCCCGCCTGGCCTCCGGCCTGACCCAGGCCCGCTATCCCTCCTGGGAGACCCAGGTGATCCCCCCCTTTGCCCTCTGGTGGGTGGCCATGCTCCACGACTACGCCTACTGGCGGGACGATCCCGGGACGGTGCAGGACCTCCTGCCTGGGATGCGGGCCACCCTGGAGGGCGTCCTGGGCCTGCTGGACGGGGACGGGCTCCTGCCGGCGCCGGAGGGTTGGAACTTCATGGACTGGGTGGAGAGCTGGGAGGACGGCATCCCCCCGGGCGGGGTGGACGGCCGCAACGGGCTGATGCAGTGGCAGTTGGTCCATGTCCTGGGCCTGGCCGGGGATCTGGAGGCGCAGCTAGGGGAGCCGGAGCTGGCCCAGCGCTGGCGTCGCCGCTCTCAGGAGCTGGCCCAGGCGGCCCTGGCCCGCTTCTGGGATCCGGGGCGGGGCCTGCTGGCCGAGGACGAGGCCCGCCGGGTCTTCAGCGAGCACAGCCAGGCCCTGGCCCTGCTGGGCGGCCAGCTTCCCCGGCCCGTCCGAGAGCAGGTGGCCCAGGGCCTCCTCCAGGAGGAGGGGCTGCTGCGTCCCACCTACTACTTCACCCACTACCTCTTCGAGGCCTACCGCCTCCTGGGCCGGGGGGACGCCCTGCTGGAGCGCCTGACCGACTGGCAGGTCATGCTGGACCGGGGCCTGCGCACCACGGTGGAGAAGCAGGAGCCCACCCGCTCCGACTGCCACGCCTGGTCCTCCCACCCCCTCTTCCACTACTTCGCCACCATCCTGGGCATCCGGCCCGGGAGCCTGGGCTTCCGCACTGTGGAGATCCGCCCCCAGCTGGGCTCCCTGGCCTGGGCCCGGGGCCGTCTGGTCCATCCCCAGGGGACGATCCAGGTGGATCTCCGCCGCTGTGACGGCTGCCTCCAGGGGGAGATCCGCCTGCCGCCGGGGGTGGTGGGTCAGCTGCACCTGGACGGCCGACGCTATCCCCTGGCCGGTCACGTGCGGGTGGAGGAACTGACGGCGTAGGTTTCCGGCGCGGGATGGCCCAGGTGCCACGGCTGCCATGGCCCTGGCATGGCCACTGCGCCATTCGCGTGCATCGGAGCGCATCTCTGCGCCCGCTTTTGCCCGAGGAGGTCCCATGCTCACACCCCAATCCAATCCCTTCCGCCAGGCCATCGACCTCTCCGGCCTCTGGGAGTTCCGCCCGGATCCCCAGGACCAGGGGCTGGACGCAGGCTGGAGCCAGGGCTTCTCCGGCCGTCCCGTCGGTGTGCCGGCCAGCTGGAACGACCAGTTCGCGGATCTGCGGGACTTCCTGGGGCCAGCCTGGTACAGTACCCGCTTCCACCGGCCCTGGGGCTGGGACCAGCGCCAGGTGACCCTGCGCTTCGCCTCGGTGAACTACCTGGCCGATGTCTGGCTCAACGGGGTGCACCTGGGCCGCCACGAGGGGGGGCACCTGCCCTTCCAGTTCGACGTCACGCCCCACCTGGAGGACGAGGACAACCGGCTGGTGGTGCGGGTGGACGGCCGCCTGGCCCGGGATCGGGTGCCCCCCGGCCAGGTGGAGGATCCCCGGGACAGCCATCAGATCGGCATCTGGCCCCCCGCCACCTTCGACTTCTTCCCCTTCTGCGGCATCCAACGGCCTGTCCACCTGGTGGCCACGCCCCGGACCAGCCTCCTGGACCTGACCGTGACCACCCGGATCCAGGGCGACACCGGCCTGGTCCAGGTGCGCGTGGAGACCAGCGACCCGGCCCCGGCTCTGCGCCTCACCTTGGAGGGGCACGGCACGCCACGGGTCACCGAGATCCCGGCGGGAGGAGCGTCCGCGGGGGAGCTGGCCGTCCCGGCGGCCCGGCTCTGGCGCCCGGAGACGCCTCACCTCTACGAGCTGACCGTGGAGCTGCTGGAGCGGGGCCAGGTGGTGGACCGCTACCGGCTGCCCGTGGGCATCCGCACGGTGGCGGTGGAGGGAGACCGGCTGCTCCTGAACGGGGAGCCGGTGGTGCTGCGGGGATTCGGCCGCCACGAGGATTTCCCGGTGGTGGGCCGGGGCTTCCTGCCGCCGGTGATGGTCAAGGACCAGGCCCTCCTGCGCTGGATCGGGGCCAACTCCTTCCGCACCAGCCACTATCCCTACGCGGAGGAGGAGCTCTACCTGGCCGACCGGCTGGGCTTCCTGGTCATCGACGAGACCCCGGCCGTGGGCCTCTTCTTCCAGGAGGAGGGGCTGGCGCGCCGCCTGGCCCTCTGCCGCCAGTTCACCCAGGAGCTCATCGCCCGGGACAAGAATCACCCCAGCGTCATCGCCTGGAGCCTGGCCAACGAGCCCCGCTCCCTGCGCCCGGCTGCGACGCCCTTCTTCCGAAACCTCTACGACCTGGCCCGCTCCCTGGACCCCACCCGGCCGGTCACCATCGTCAGCGACCTGGCCACCCAGGAGGAGTCCTTCGAGTTCTTCGACCTGGTCTGCCTGAACCTCTACCGGGGCTGGTACCAGGAGTCGGGTCGGCTGGAGGAGGGGCTGGCTGCCTTCGCCCGCATCCTAGACGAGACCCACGCCCGCTTCAGCAAGCCCATCCTGGTCACCGAGTTCGGCGCGGACGCCATCCCCGGCCACCACGCCCTGCCCCCAGAGATGTTCAGCGAGGAGTACCAGGCCGCCTTCATCCAGGGATACGTGCAGGCCATGGAGGCGCGGCCCTTCGTGGCCGGGCAACACGTCTGGAACCTGTGCGACTTCAAGACGGCCCAGGGGGTGAAGCGGCCCATGGCCCTCAATTTCAAGGGGGTCTTCACCCGGGACCGGCGGCCCAAGCTGGCGGCTCACCGGCTGCGGGAGCTGTGGGGAAAAGGAGGGGATAGGTGACTGGGGGATTGGAGATTGGAGATTAGAGATTGGAGACCTCGCCCTTGCCCGCCATGCACGGACACCCTGCAGGGGCGGCGCTTGCTCCGCCCGCCATGCACGGGCAGGGCAAGCCCTGCCCCTACAAACCGATCAATTGTCGAGGGGAAAATCCGGGTTCGGCCAGATCCCAACCGCCAGCGCCCGTCTCACCGCCGGACCCGGGGCGCCTCCAGGGAGCGGGGCAGGGGCGCTTCCCCCAGGAGACGGCCGTAGACCTGCTCGATCTGGCGGCCGGCCTTCTCCCAGCTGAAGTGGGTCAGGGCTCGCTGGCGCAGGCGCTGACCCAGCCGCTGCCGCCAGGCCGCCTCGTCGCCGCCGGGGAAGAGGGCCCGGCTGAGCTGTCGGGCCAGCCCGGCCGCATCGCCAGGAGGCGCCAACAGCCCGTCCAGCCCCAGGTACTCCCGGACCACCGGGGTGTCGAAGGCCACGGTGGGCAGCCCCACGGCCATGTAGTTGAGCACCTTGCCCGCGCCCTCGGTCCGGCTCAGCTTGGGAGCCACCGCCACATCGCCCAGCGCCAGGTAGCGGGGCGCGTCCCGGTAGGGGACCCGCCCGGTGAAGGTGACGAAGTCCTGGATGTCCAGCTTCCGGGCCTTCTCCAGGTAGATGAGCTCGTTGGGAAAACCCATGAGCAGCAGGTGGACGTCCCGGCGCTGGGCCAGGAGCAGGCGCATGGCCTCCAGCAGGTGACTGGTCCCCTGGTGCTCGGCCAGCAGGCCCAGGTAGACCACCAGCCGCCGCCCTGGCGGGATGCCCAGCTGACGCCGCAGGGCCTCCAGCTCCTGGGCCGGGTAGCTGGCCCCAGGGCGGAAGGTCTCCCCGTTCACGCAGTCGGGCAGGGTCTGGATGCGCTCCGGCCGGCAGCCGAACTCCTCTACCAGCAGCCGCTCCGCGTGGGCAGAGCTGGTCAGGATGGCCGGCGCGCTGCGATCCAGCCAGGTCTCCAGGCGACGCAGGGGCCCGTAGAAAGGGCTGCCTCGCTCCAGGAAGTGGTGGTCGATCATCTCCTCTGTGAGGCTGCCCTGGAAGTCGAAGAGCACCGGCTTGCGGAAGAGGCGTCCCAGGACCAGGCCGATGAGCGCGCCTTCGTGCAGATGGGTGTGGATGATGTCGAAGGGGTGGCGGACCAGGAGGGAGAGGGTGCGCAGGCCCAGCAGGGCATCGAAGGCGATCTTGTGGCGGCTGGAGCCCACCTCGTAGTGCTGCCGCCAGGGGATGGGCAGGGTGCGGCGGATGTCCAGGCCCGGGACCGGGTTGCCGTTGTGGTAGGTGGCGATGGTCACCTGGTGCCCCAGCTTCTCCAGGATCTGGGTCTCCTCCAGGATGCGCACGTGGCAGCCGTAGTCCGCGAAGAAGCTGGTGGGGGCGATCATGAGCACCCGGTAGCGGCGTCCGGGCCCCTGCTCCTCCGGCTGGGATCTGCTCTGCAACGACGTACTCTGCCCCATGCTCCGTCACCTGGCTGTCCATGGATGCTGCGAAACGAGTGCAATACGGCTCCAATTCTAGCGCAGGGAACGAGGTTGTCCAAAAGGACCGTGGGACTGGTTTTGGATGCTCTCCGCCGCCTGGGCTAAAATAGCCGGTATGTCTCGCACCGTCCTGACCACCTTGCCCCGTCCCTTGCAGCGCCGCCTGGCCTTGGGCCTCCAGGGGATGGCCCTGCTGCTCACGGCTCTGCACCTCTTCGTGCGGACCTTGCCGGCCACCCCCACGCCCATCCCTGGCCCCGGGGACCCGGAG
>WGCB01000518.1 GCA_015494005.1 Caldilineaceae bacterium | reverse complement strand
GCCTGGTCGTGGCCGTGCCCAACCCGGAGCTGCGCATCCAGGTGCAGCGCTGCATCCTGGGCCCCCTGCGTCTGCCCGAGCGCATGGCCGAGTTCACTGCCGTGGACAGCATCCTGGACGCGCCCCAGGAGGGGCTGCCCGTCCTGGCCGCGGACGACGGGGGCGCGCCCGGGCCGAAGACCACCCTGGAGCGCTGCACCCTCTTCGGGGCGGTGCGCGTCCGGGAGCTGGCCCTGGCCTCGGAGACTCTCTTCACGGACCCGGTGGTGGCCGTGCGGCGACAGAGCGGCTGCACCCGCTTCTGCCACGTGCCCCTGGGTTCCCGGGTCCCTCGCCGCTACCGCTGCCAGCCGGATCTGGCCCTGGAGGCCTACGCCCAGGCCCAGGGCGTCCCCGTGGACCAGCTCTCGGAGCAGGAGCGGGCCCGGGTGGCCGTGCGGGTCACCCCCAGCTTCACCTCGGTCCGCTACGGGGAGCCGGCCTACGCCCAGCTCAGCCGCACCGTGGCCGAGGAGATCCGCACGGGCGCGGAGGACGGCGCGGAGATGGGGGCCTTCCAGCACCTTCAGCAGCCCCAGCGGGAGGCCAACCTGCGCACCGCCCTGGACGAGTACCTGCGCTTCGGCCTGGAGGCCGGTATTTTCTACGTCACATGAACCTTGAACCTCATCCCCCAGCCACGAGCCTGGCGTCCCCGCCAGCGGAACGGAGCGAACCAAACCGAACCGGGGAGGGAAGAGGTCCATGCAGCGCAACGAAAACTGATGAGCCAAGGAGGCCATGATGAAGGGTGATTTCAGCCGTTCGACCTTCAAACGGGAAGAGCACTACAGCAGCGTGCGCTGGCAGCAGGGCCGGGTGCATGTGGACGCGGACTGGAACGAGCAGATGGACATCCTGGCCCACCGGGGGCGCACCACCCACGGGGACGTCATCGGCCTGTGCGGCGGCCCGGCAGGTGACGGGCCGGACGGCCAGCCCCTGGCCGGCTTCCGGGTGGACGTGGACCCGGCGGATCCCAGCCAGCTCACCGTCTCCCCCGGCCGCTACTACGTGGACGGCATCCTGGTGGAGAACGAGACCCAGGTCTCCTTGAGCCAGCAGCCGGACCTGCCGCCCCTGCCCGAGAACACCCTGGCCGACCTGCTGGTCCCCCCGGGCAGCGAACTCAGCCCGGGGACCTACCTGGCCTTCCTGGACGTGTGGGAGCGGCACATCACCGCACTGGAGGATGCCCACATCCGGGAGGTGGCCCTGGGCGGGCCGGACACGGCCACCCGCACCAAGGTGGTCTGGCAGGTGAAGCTCATGGCGGCCACGGCAAGGGACGAAGAGGGCGAGGAGGACGAGGAAACGCACCTGGACTGCGCCTCGGAGCTGGCGGGGTGGGACCAGGTCACCGGGGCCAGCAGCGGGCGCATGGCCGCCCGGGCCGAGCCTTCCGAGGAGACCAGCGGTCCCTGCGTGGTCCCGGCCCAGGCCGGCTATCGAGGGCTGGAGAACCAGCTCTACCGGGTGGAGGTGCATCGGGTGATCTCCGAGGACGAGATCACCGTCAAATGGTCCCGGGAGAACGGCTCGGTGGTCACCGCCTGGCTGGGCCAGGACACGGTCAACCCCAACCGGCTCACGGTGCAGAGCACGGGCCGGGATCGGGTCCTGGGCTTCGCCGCGGACGACTGGGTGGAGCTGACCGACGACGTGCGGGAGCTGCGGGGCCAGCCGGGCACCCTGGTCCAGGTCCAGTCCGTGGAGGGGAACGTGCTGGTCATCGATCCTGCTGTCCCCGTGGACATGGCCGACTTCCCGGTGAACCCCCAGGTGCGCCGGTGGGACATGCCCAGCGACGTAGGAGAGATCCATGTAGACCTGACCGCGGCGGACCACTGGATCGAGCTGGAGGACGGGGTGCAGGTGAAGTTCGACCCGGGGAGCTACCGCCCGGGCGACTACTGGACCATCCCAGCCCGGACTGCCACCCGGGACATCGAGTGGCCCCGGGACGAGGCGGATCCGTCCCAGCCCCTGGCCCTGCCGCCCCAGGGGATCCAGCACCACTACTGCCGCCTGGCCCTCCTGGCCTTCGACGGGGAGGCCTGGTCCGTGCTCAGCGACTGCCGCCCCCTCTTCCCGCCCCTGACCGCACAGATCCGCTTCTACCAGGTGGGCGGGGACGGGCAGGAGGCCATGCCTCGCCAGTTCCTCCCTCAGCCCCTGCAGGTGGGGGTGAGCAACGGCCAGTGGCCAGTGACCGGGGCCCGGGTGGCTTTCGAGATCATCCAGGGGAACGGTCGCCTGCGGGCGCCGGGCATGGGGTTGGCCAAACGCCTGGTGGTGGAAACCGATGCCCAAGGCGTGGCCCAGTGCGAGTGGCGGCTGGATGCTCCCAACCAGAGCCAGCGGGTCCAGGCTACCTTGCTGGATCTGGACGGCAGGCCCTTCGTGGACCAGGACGGGAACCCCCAGGTCACGCCCCTCTTCTTCAACGCCAACCAGAGCCGGGCGGACCAGGTCTTCTACGATCCCCGGCGCTGCCCGAACTTGAAGGAGGCCACCACGGTCCAGCAGGCCATCGACATCCTCTGCCGGCGGCCCCAGGGAGGCGGCTGCTGCGTCACCGTGGGGGAAGGGGGCGCCTTCGGGCGCCTGGACGAGGCCATCGTCACCCTCCTGGAGCAGGGCCGGCGGGAGATCTGCATCTGCCTCCTGGCCGGGGAGCACCAGACCATCAGCCCGTCGATCATCCGGGGGCTGGATGCCCGGGAACTGCACATCACCATCCACGGCTGCGGGCCGGCCAGCCGCCTGATCCTCACTGACAAGCCCTGGCTCTTCCGGGGTGTGGCCGGGGTGACCCTGCGGGACATGGCCATCGAGCCGGCCTTCCAGGTGAACAATGTGGAGGGGGCCATCTCCTTCCGCCACTGCGCCCAGGTGACGGTGACCGGCTGCACCGTCCGGGGCTTCACGCCGGAGGGGCCCCTGCTCACCATCGCCGACGCGGACCAGGTGCGCCTGCGGGACAACCTGCTGGAGGCCAGCCGTTTCGCCAGCCTGGAACTCCCCCAGAAGCTCTTCGCCCGGGCGGAGGTGGCGGTCCTGGCCGAGCTCTACAACCTGCCCGCCCAGGGCCAGTGGCAGTGGGCGATCTTCCGGGAGAAGGCCACGGAGGCGGCCAAGGAGCTGGCGGCGATGAACGCGGATCAGCGAAAGCAGATCCAGGCCCGCATCCAGGAGGCGGCTGGCGATCCAGAGCTGCGCCGGGACATGACCAGCGGCGAACTTCTGACCCTCTTCAAGCTGGTGGCCACCCTGGCCGCGGAGAAAGTGGATCCGGTCAACATGCTGGACCTGCTCCTGGACATCCGCCGGGCCGCCATCAAGGCCCGGCCGGGCATGGCCCTGGTGCTGGGGGAGACCTTCCCGCCCCAGCAGCTGCCCCAGGTGGAGCTGGGCATCCTGGACGACGACGACCTGGTCAGCCTGGAGAGCAACGAGATCGCCGGGGTGGTGAGCCTCTACGGCCTGCCTGCTGGGCCGGACTTCCTGCAGGAGGTGTTGACGCCAGCATTTCTGAAATCCCTGCAAGGGCAGCTGGCGGAGCGGCGCATCCTTCTGAACGGTCTGCTGGGGACGCTGAACCTTCGAGGGAATCAGCTGGTGCAGGTCACCGTGGCCCGGGAGGTCATCGTGGCCCTGCAGCAAGCCCTGGAGAGCCAGGCCGCTGTCCAGCTGTTCGGTCTCTTCGGCCGTCTCCTGGCCAGCGACAACGTCCTCGAGGGAGGCCACAACCTGGTGGTGGTCCAGCACCTGGCCATGACCGCCAACGACTTCAAGATGTCGGCCGTGGTTCCCCCACCGCCGGCCACCACGGCTCCGCCGGCGCTCGTCGCGGGCACGGTCATCGCGGACACGAGCATCTACACGGCCAACCATGGCCGGGGCGGCCGGGTGATCAGTGTGATCCTGCGGGATGTGTCCCGGGACTCGACCCAGGCGGCGAACCTGGGGATCCAGATCGGGTGAGGGCTGGCGTTCCGCACCCATCCGCGCAGAAGCGCAGGCCACTCCGGTCTGCGCTTCTTTTTGCCTGAGGATTCGAGCCCGCCCCTCAGCTCAGCACGCTGGGACCGGTGCTGTCGTGGCTGAAGACGGCGGTCTTACTGCCCTTCTCGATCTTGGTCTCCAGGTGGACCGGACGGCCCCAGAGGGTGAAGAGGTTGCGCAGGGTGTCGTGGGCGAAGGGGATGTCCAGGTCCAGGCCCTCGTGCCGGTGGATGAGGTAGAGCTCGCCCCGGTTGCCGTAGTTGCCGTCCACCACCTCGATGATGGGCCGGCCAAAGTTGGTCAGCTGGAAGAGGAGCCGCTGCTTGACCTCCTGGAACTCCCGGCTGCTGATCTCGTACTGGC
>WGCB01000517.1 GCA_015494005.1 Caldilineaceae bacterium | reverse complement strand
CCCTGGAAGACGTGAAACTCAGCGCGCTCGTTTACCTGGTAGACGCCATCCGCCACGGCACCACCACGCTGATTGACCACCACGCCAGCCCCAACGCCATTGACGGCAGCCTGAGCGTCATCGCGGAGGCTGTCAAGCAGGCTGGCCTGCGGGCTTGTCTCTGCTATGAGGTGAGCGACCGGGACGGGCTGGAGCGCGCCCAGGCTGGCATCGCCGAAAATGTGCGCTGGATCAAGGAATGCCAGGCCACCCAGGACCCCCAACTGGCCGGCATCTTTGGCCTCCACGCCTCCATGACACTGAGCGACGCCACGCTGGAGCAGGCCGTGGCCGAGGCCGAGGCACTCGGCGTCTGGTTCCACATCCACGCGGCCGAAGGTCCCGCCGACCAGGAGCACTGCCTGGCTACCTTTGGGGAGCGGGTCATGGAGCGCCTTTACCGTATGAGCGTGCTGGGCCCCAAGACGATCGTGGCCCACGCCATCACGGTGGATGCCTGGGAGATGAGCTTGCTGCGTGAGACGGGCACCTGGGTGAGCCACCAACCCCGCTCCAACATGAACAACGCCGTGGGCGCAGCGGAGGTCACCTGGATGCTCCGAGGTGGCGTGAACCTGGGCCTGGGCAACGACGGCTTCAGCAACGACATGTTCACGGAGATGAAGGTGGCGGACCTGCTCCAGAAGGTGGCCCACAGCGACCCCCGCTACCTGGGCGCGGACAAGGTCCTGGAGATGGCCGTGTACAACAACCGGCGGCTGGCCGGCCTCTTCTTCGACAAGCCTCTGGGCATCATCGCGCCCGGCGCCTACGCGGACATCATCCTGCTGGACTACTTCCCCACCACGCCCCTCACTGCGGACAACCTGCCCTGGCACATCCTCTTCGGCGTCAGCGGCAGCCACGTGCACAGCACCATCGTCCACGGCCGGGTGCTCATGCGGGCCCGGGAGCTCCTCACCCGGGACGAGGCGGCCATCACCGCCCGCAGCCGGGCCGTGGCCCGCCAGACCTGGGAGCGCTACTGGGCCATGTTCGACTGATCGTCCTTCACCCCCGGCACTGGCGAGCCGGGGTGAGGTGTCACCGACCCAACCACTTTTTCACAGGAGCAGACACCCATGACCAAACCCACTCTCGCCGTCATCGGCGGCACCGGCGCGGAGGGCTCCGGCCTGGCCGTGCGCTGGGCCGCCGCCGGATATCCCATCGTCATCGGCAGTCGCAGCCCGGAGAAGGCCGTCTGGGTGGCCGAGGAGCTGAGCCAGCTCCTGCCCCCGGGCAGCGCGCCCATCCAGGGGCTGGGCAACGGGGAGGCCGCGGCCGCGGGGGACGTCATCGTCCTCAGCGTGCCCTACAGCGCCCAGGAGGCCACCATCGCCCAGATCCGGGACGGGGCCCAGGGCAAGACCCTGGTCACCGTGGTGGTGCCCCTGAAACCGCCCAAGGTGAGCGTGGTCTGGCAGCCCCCCGGCGGCTCCGCGGCCGCGGAGGCCCAGGCCCAGCTGGGCGAAGGGGTCCACGTGGTGGCCGCCTTCCAGAACGTGAGCGCCACCCACCTGAAGGACCTGGACGCGCCCATGGAGTGCGACATCCTGGTGGCGGGGGACCACAAGCCCTCCAAGCAGATCGCGCTGGAGCTGGCCGACCAGGCCGGTTTCTTCGGCGTGGACGCGGGCCCCCTGGCCAACGCCAGCGTGGTGGAGGGGCTGACCGCGGTCCTCATCGGCATCAACATCCGCTACAAGGTCAAGGGGGCCGGCATCCGCATCACCGGGATCCCTCGAAAATGAAGCTGCTGGACGCCCTGGGCCTGGCCCTGGATCCTCGCCGGCCCGACGTGGTGGCCCTGGTGGGGGCTGGGGGCAAGAGCACACTCCTCTTCCGCCTGGCCCAGGAGATCCAGGCCGGGGGCGGTCGCGTCCTCACCACCACCACGACCCAGATCTTCACCCACCAACTCCAGAACGCCCCAGCCCACTTGATCCTGGGAGAGGGCCCGCCGGATTGGCCTGCCCTGGCCCAGGCCCTGGAGGCCCACGGCCACTGCCTGCTGGTGCGGGCGGCCGGGGAGGAAAAGGCCGACGGCCTCTCCCCAGGCCAGGTGGACGCCCTGGTCCGGGAGCTGGCCCGGCGGCCGGAGCTGGGGGTGGGCGCGGTCCTGGTGGAGGCAGACGGCAGCCGCCAGCGGCCGGTGAAGGCTCCGGCGGATCACGAGCCGGCCCTGCCTGGGAGCACCACCCACCTGGCGCCCCTCCTGGGGCTGACGGGGCTGGGGCGTCGCCTGGCCGAGCCCTGGGTGCACCGGCCAGAGCGGGTCCGGGCCCTGCTGGGGGCGAAGGGGGAGGACGCCCGCCTCACGCCGGCCAGGGCCGCCCAGCTGCTGACCCACCCCGCGGGGGGCGCCAAGGGGCGGAAGTCGGACTGGGTTTTCTGCCCCATCCTCAACCAGGCGGACAACGCGCCCCGCCTGGCCGGTGGCCGCCTGGTGGCCAGTCGCCTGGCCTGGGCCAGGAG
>WGCB01000516.1 GCA_015494005.1 Caldilineaceae bacterium | reverse complement strand
GATGCGGAGACCGGGCAGGTGGGCGCCACCTGGACCGGGGAGTTCCTGCCCGTGGCGGTCCAGGAGCAGCGCTGGGCTCTAGGCCGTCCCCGAGAGGGGGCCGTGGACGGACCGCCCCTCCAGCCCCCGCCCCAGGTGACGGTCACCCAGGTGGGGCACGCGGACTGGCGCCTGGCCGTGACCGCGAAGCAGCCCTTCTCCCTGCGCCTGCACCAGTTCGCCCAGCCCGGCTGGAACGCGTGGGTGGACGGCCAGCCCGCGCCGGTCTACCCCTCCGGCGAGCTGGGCTTGGTCACCGTGGACCTGCCGCCCGGGGAGCATGGGGTGACGTTGCGCTTCGGCCCGACGCCGGCCCGGCGCGCCGGCGCGGCCCTGGCCTTCCTGGCCGCGGCGCTCTGGATCGGCCTGGCCTGGCGCTGGTCCGGCTCCGATGGCCTGTTGCGCGGGGCAGCCTGGGGGTTGGCCCTCCTGGCCCTGGCTTTGGCCTTGAACAACTTGGGGCCGGGACGCCGCGTCCGCACGCCTGCTCCCGTCCAAGCGCAGCTGGAGGACGTGGCCCGGCTGGTGGGCTGGGAGAGCCGTCTGGCCCGGGGTGGCGACACCATGGAGGTGACCCTCTACTGGCTGGCCCTGCGGGAGACGGCCACGGATTTCAAGGCCTTCGTCCACCTGCTGGGAGCGGACGGCCAGGTGGTGGCCCAGCACGACGGCCATCCTGTGGGCGGCTTCACGCCCACCAGCCGCTGGCGGCCCGGGGAGATCCTGGCCGACACCCACCGCATTCCCCTGCCCGCCGGGTGGACGCCGGAGGGGCACAGCCTGCGGGCAGGCCTCTACCAGCTCCAGGAGGGGGCCTTCCGCAACCTGGCCACCCAGCCCCCCACCCCGGACAACCGGGTGGACCTGGGGCCGGTCAGCCTGCCTGGGATAGGAGGTGGGCCGTGACCCCTCGTCGCCTTTTCCTGGCTATCCTGGCCGTCTACCTGCTCCTGGCCCTGGGCTTCTCCGTCACCGTGCCCCTGGGCGAGGCCCCGGACGAGGCAGACCACTACGCCTACGCCCGCTACATCGCCCAGCACCGGGCCCTGCCCGTGGGCCCCACGGTGACCCAGGGCAAGCACCCGCCCCTCTACCACAGCCTGGCTGCCCTCCTGGGGGGCTGGACGGGCATGGGCTTCGACTTCCTGCGGGCCAACCCGGACGCCTTCCCCCTGGGCCCGGACGCGCCGCCCAACTTCTTCGTCCACACTCGGCTGGAGGCCTTCCCCTGGCAGGACGGTCCCCTGGCCCTGCACCTGGCCCGCTTCCTCTCCGTGCTCCTGGGGACGGTGACCCTCTGGGCCACCTGGCGGCTGGGCCAGGAGAGCTTTCCTGAGGAGCTGGCCATCGGCCTGCTGGCCGCGGCCTTCCTGGCTGGGCTGCCCGGCTTCCTCTTCATCAGCGGGGCCATGAACAACGACAACGCGGCCGGGGCTTTCGGCAGCCTGGCCCTCTGGCTCCTGGTGGCCAGCCTGCGCCGGGGCCTCTCCTGGCGCCGGTCTGCCCTCCTGGGGCTGATCCTGGGCCTGGGCCTGCTCTCCAAAGTGGGGACCCTGGCCCTCTGGCCCCTGACCGGCCTGGCCGTCCTGGGGGCGATCTGGTCCCAGCGGAGCCAGCGCCGGGCTTGGCTCACCGCCGCGGGTCACCTGGCCCTGATGCTGGGCCTGGGGCTGACGGTGGCCTCTCCCTGGCTCCTGCGCAACGTCCGGCTCTACGGCGATCCTCTGGGCTGGGCCCTGGTGCGCCAGACCGTGGACCAGCGCACGGCTCCCTTGACCCTGGCCGACTACCGCTGGCTGGCCCGGGGCCTCTACCACTATTTCTGGGGGCGCTTCGGACCCATCGGCCAGATCTGGCTGCCGGGCTGGGCCTACACCCTGGCCGGGATCGCCTCCCTGGCCCTCCTGGCTGGGATCCTCCGCTACCTGGCCGTGCATCGCCCCCGCACATCCCAGGATCGCGTCGTCCTAGCCCTCCTGGCCCTGGCCCCGGCCCTGGTGGTGGCCAGCATCGTCCGCTACAGCGCTATCGCCCTGGGCACGGACCAGGCCCGGCTCATGTGGCCGGGCATTGCCGCCATGGCTGTCTGGGCCGGCCTGGACCGGCGCTGGGGGTTGGGGGCGACGGTGGGCGGCTTCCTGGCCTTCATGGCCGGGGT
>WGCB01000515.1 GCA_015494005.1 Caldilineaceae bacterium | reverse complement strand
GGTAGACGGTGGACGGAAGCGGTCCGTGGGAAAGGTGAGCCATCCCTCCAGAACCCAATCCACCAATCAACGAATCACCCAATCTCCAGTCTCCAGTCTCCAATCACCACGTACCCAATCTTCAATCTTTAATCTTGTTAATCTTGACCCTCCCGAACCCAATCCCCAATCACCCAATCTCCAATCTCCATTCTCCATTCCGCACTCCCCACTCCCCCTCACGGCATCTCCCCACTCCGCTGCCGGGGATCCAGCAGGTCCCGCAGGGCGTCGCCGAAGAGGTTGATGCCCAGGATCATGGCGGCCAGGGCCAGGCCCGGGTAGAGCGCGGTCCAGGGGGCCAGCTCCATGAAGGCCCGGGCCTCGCTGAGCATGGATCCCAGGGAGGGGGCCGGGGGGATGGTGCCCAGGCCCAAGAAGCTCAGGGCCGCCTCCACCACGATGGCGCCGGAGAGGCTGAGGGTCATCTGCACGATGATGGAGGTGACCACGTTGGGGAAGATGTGGCGCAGGAGGATGCGGGGCACGCTGGCCCCGGTGGCGATGGCCGCGGTGACGAACTCCTGCTCCTTGACGCTGAGGGTGGGGGCCCGGGCCACCCGGGCGAAGATGGGCATGTAGATGATGCCGATGGCGATGACCACGCTGCGCAGCCCCGCGCCCATGACCGCGGCGATGGTGATGGCCAGGAGCAGGGCCGGGAAGGCGAAGATGGTGTCCATGACCCGCATGATCAGGTAGTCCGTGGCGCCCCGGAAGTAGCCGGCCAGGAGCCCCAGGGCGCTGCCCAGGATCCCGGCCACCAGCACCGAGAGCACCCCGGTCTCGAAGGAGATGCGGGCCCCGTAGGCGATGCGGCTCAGGATGTCCCGGCCGTAGCGGTCCGTGCCCAGGGGGAACTCGCCCCCGGGCGGGGCCATGCGGGCCGTGGGGAACATGGCCACCGGGTCGTGGGGCGCGACCAGATCCGGGAAGAGGGCCACCAGCAGGAAGAGCAGCACCAGCACGCCCCCCAGGAGGCCGATGCGGTTGTGGCGAAACAGGTAGCTCAGGGTCTTCATGGCCTCACTCCTCCTGCCGGATGCGGGGATCCAGGCTGCTGTAGGCCAGGTCCGTGAGCAGGTTGACCAGGACGAAGGCGAAGGCGATGAAGAGCACCGTCCCCTGGACCACCGGGTAGTCCCGCTGGTAGATGGCGTTCAAGGCCAGGCGACCGATGCCGGGCAGGGAGAAGATCTCCTCGATGATCACCGTGCCCCCCAGGAGGTAGCCGATGCGGATCCCCACCACGGTGACCACGGGGATCAGGGCGTTGCGCAGGGCGTGGCGAAAGACCACGGCCCGCTCCGAGAGCCCCTTGCTCCGGGCTACCAGGACGTACTCCCGGCCCAGCTCCTCCAGCAGGGAAGAGCGGGTCATGCGCATGACCGAGGTGCTCATGGCCAGGGCCAGGGAGACGCTGGGCAGGACGATGGAGCGCAGGTTGGCGCCCAGCCCTTCGGAGAGGGGCTTGTAGCCGGTGGTGGGGAAGACGGGCCAGTAGAGGCTGGTGAAGAGGATGAGCAGAGTGGCGATGAGGAAGTTGGGCACGGAGAGGCCCACCAGGGCCAGGAGCCGGGCGGCCAGGTCGCTGAGGGCGTTGGGGCGCACCGCGGAGATCACCCCGGCCGGCACCGCCAGGAGCAGGGCCATGAGCACGCCGAAGAGGGTGATCTCCAGGGTGACGGGCAGGCGGCTCAGGATCTCCGACAGGACCGGGTTGCCCGTGCGCAGGGAGTTGCCCAGGTCCCCCCGGAGCAGGTTGCCCAGCCAGTAGAGGTACTGGACAGGCAGGGGTTTGTCCAGGCCGTAGCGCTGCTCCATGCGGGCGAGCTGCTCCGGCGTGATGTCCGTGCCCATGCCCACCAGCACGTCCACGAAGCTGCCGGGGATCAAGTGCATGACCGTGAAGACCAGGATGGAGATCCCCAGCAGGGTGGGCAGGAAGACGAGAACGATGCGACGCAGCAGATAGGCGACCATGGGCGAGGGGTTCAGGCCTTCCCCGGCCTGGCCAGGGGCGTGCCAGGCCAGGGAAGGCGTGTGGATGGCGGTGGTGGATGTGGGATGAGCCGTTTCGAAACTGCGGTCAATTTGAAAGCGGAAGCCTTCCTGGCTCTCGCCGGATGGCACATCCGGCGGGTCACGGACCCGCCTAGCGCCTGCAAAACTGCCGATTCCAATTTGACTCGAGTTTAGACGGCTACTGCTCCAGCCAGACCTGCTTCAGGGAGCGGTACGGGTCCACGGGGGAGAGGACGAAGTCGTGCACCGTGTCCCGCACGCCGATGTACTCGGTCCGGGTGTTCAGGAAGATGAGGGGCGCCAGCTCGGCGATCTTCACGGCCAGGGTGTGGTAGAGCTCCAACCGCTTCTCCCGGTCCACCGTGGTGCGGGCCTCCTCCAGCAGGGCGTCGATCTCCGGGTCGCTGAAGTTGAAGGCATTCACCGAGCCGCCGGTGTGGAGCATGGGGTAGAGGGCCCGGTCCGGGTCGTTGCCGCTGCCGTTGAAGCTGACGAAGGTGTCGTAGTCCCGGTCCTTCCACTTCTGGATGAAGGTGCCCCACTCCACCTGGTCCAGGGAGGCCTCGATGCCCACCTGTTTGAGCTGGTTCTGGAGCACCAGGGCGATGCTGGTGAACTGGGGGAAGCGGGGCGAGGCGGTGATGGTGGTCTGGAAGCCGTCCGGGTAGCCGGCCTCGGCCAGGAGGGCCTTGGCCTTCTCGATGTCCGGCTGGTAGAAGGGCAGCTCCTCCACGGGCACGGCCCAGTCGCCCAGGGTGGGGACGATGGGGCCGCTGACCAGGCCCTCGCCGAAGAAGACCGAGTCCACCACGGCCTGGCGGTCGATGGCCAGGCTCATGGCCTGACGCACCCGCACGTCG
>WGCB01000514.1 GCA_015494005.1 Caldilineaceae bacterium | reverse complement strand
GTTCATGAGTTGGCTTAAAAATTTTTTGATCTTTCCCCTTGGGACTCAGCCGTGGCGCACGTGGTCCAGCCCCTCCTGGAAAAGCCGGTAGACGTGCTCGTCGTCCAGGGAGTAGTAGACGTGACGGCCCTCTTTTCGGGCCTTGACCAGGCGCAGGTCCCGGAGCAGGCGCAGCTGGTGAGAGACGGCGGGCTGGGTCATCCCCAGGAGCCGGTGCAGATCCCCCACGCAGAGCTCCGCGTTGGCCAGCAGCCCGATGATGCGGGCTCGGGTGGGGTCCGCCAAGGCGCTGAAGAGCCGGGCCACCTCTCGGGCCGTCTCCGGATCGATGAGGTGCTCCTGGGCGGGGTGTTGGGTCGGGTGTTCGCCGACGCAGGTGATGAGTTCATCGGACACAGTGCACTCCTTCGGGCGGGGATTCCCCGGGCAGCTGCCGGAAAGCTCTGGTGGCTTCCTGGGCAGGCAAACACATGAGCGATTGCTCATATATTAAACACCCAAACCGGCTCTTTGTCAACCTCCAGATTCGGTCGGTCACCCCTGGCCTGGAACCGGGCGTTTCTTGAAGAAGATCAGCTCGTCCACGTCCGGGAGCACATAGCCGGGGAGTCGCCCCACCTGCCGATACCCCAGCCGCCGATAGAAAGCCTGGGCTGCCTGGTTGAAGTGGGAGACCAGCAGGAAGACCGCGTCCACCTCCTGGAACATGGCCGCCTCTCCCTGGGCCATGAGGGCCCGGCCCACGCCCATGCCTCGCCACGCTGCCCCCACGCCCAGCAGCACCACGTAGCCGCTGCGCAGAAAGGCGCCCCGGGTGGCGTACCAGAGGAAACCGGCCTGTTCATTGCCCACCTGGGCCACGAGGATGGTGGCGCCGGCTGCCAGCCCCTCCTGGAAGCGCTGTCGAGCGCTGGTCTTCGTTACCCCGTAGCGCTGCCAGAGGGGCGTTTCGGCCATGAGCTGGGCCAGGGCCGGGATGTCCTGGGCGGTCATGGACCGGATGGTGAGGGCATGGTGGAAATCTGGGCGGCTGCTCACAGTGGGCGTGCTCACTTTCGGGCGCTGTATGCAGGAGTACCATGATCGCGTCACACTGCCCGATCACCGGGTCTGAGCCTGGATCCATGGCTGTGCCTGCTCAATGAAAACTCACTCGATGAAAAAAACCATTGAAAATATAGACGCTGACACCCAGATCCGGAAAGATTACCGGCTGAAAAATGCCAGAGGATGCACTGCAAAGGCCAAGGCAAACCCCATGATCCAAGCCGTCATCTTTGACCTGGACGGCACGCTCGTCCAGACTGAGCGCCTCAAAGCCCTCTCCTATGCCCGGGCCGCGGTCGAACTGTGCCCGTACACCCTTCAGGAAGGGGAGGTGGTCGAGGCCTTCAAGGCTGTGGTCGGCCGCTCTCGCCGGGACGTGGCCATCGCCTTGATAGAACGCTTCCACCTGGAGGAGAAGGCCCGAGGGCGCATGGCTGAATTCGGCGTGGCCACGGCCTGGCAGGCCTTCGTGCAGGTGCGATTGCGTCACTACCGAAGCTTGTTGGCCGATCCAGAGGTCCTGCGCACCAACCAGTGGCCTCACAATGTGGCTCTGTTGGAGATGGCCCGCCGAGCCGGTTGCAAGACAGCTCTGGCCACCATGTCCCACTGCCCCCAGGTCCAGCGCGTATTGGACATCCTGGGCTGGCAGGGCAAGTTCGACTTCATCGCCACGCGAGACGACGTGGAGCGGGGCAAGCCGGATCCCGAGATCTACCAGCTGGTCTCCAGGGAACTGGCCATGCCGCCGTCCGCCTGCCTGGTCATCGAGGACTCGCCGGCTGGGGTGCAAGCCGCACTGGAAGCGGGCATGCACGTGGTGGCCGTGAGCACACCCTTCACCCGGGCCCAGCTGCACGCCGCGGGCCTCTTGCCAGCGGATCGTATCGTGGACGAGCCGGCGCTTCTCCCCCAGGCGGTGGCTCACTTCGACGCCAATCTAGCCCAGGCTTCGAAGATCCCCTAAACCAAGTGTACACACCAGCGCTGGTTTGTAATAACGGACTTGCTGTTCGACATCGATCGGTGGACGCACGGATCGATGCCATGTGGCCGTGTCTTGCTTCGGCATGGCTCGGCGCGACAGCAATCCATCCCTCACAATTCACCCAAAATGACGTTCTGTGACGGCGGTGACGCCGTCAACAACAATGGAGTTCTTCAGGGAGCAAGAAACCATGAGAGCCAATCGAACATTGTTCATTGTCGGACTATCGCTGTTCTTCGCGCTCGTCTTCAGCGCATGCACAGCTGCTCTGACCCCACCACCCGTGCCTGCCAGGTCGAATTCCACGCCACGGTCCACCCCCGCCGCGGAGAAAGCCGAGGCCCAAGGGATCGTGGGTCGGGTTCCTGAGTTCGACGGCACAGCCGCCGAAGAGGAAGGGTACTGGTACTCCCGCTACAACCTGGGCAACCTGGTCTTCCGCTCCGGCCTGGGCGAGACTTTCAAACCGGACCCGGCGGTGATCAAGCATTTCATCCAGCTGGCCGACGCCAACCCAGACGACGGCGACACGGCCGGACCCAAGAAGGGCGTCGCGCCTTTGAAGGCTGTCTACGCCAGCGGCGACCCGCACTACATCCACCAGATCGACTTCAGCGACTACGGCTCCCTGCGCTGGGATCCGGACAGCTTCGACAAGACGGTCACGGCCCGGGCCCAGGGCTGGACCATGATCAAGGAGACCGAGTGGTCCAAGCAGTTCCACGTGGACGACCACTTTGGCACCGCCGCTGATGATTTCGGCGCCCAGTGGCGCTTCGTGGGCCTGCTCCTGGACGCGGAGGCCAAGCAGCAGGGGCTGTACGCTCTGCAGAACCTCCAGAACGACCAGGGCCTGATCGCCAACAGCGACGGGACCCTGGACTGGGGCGGCCAGTGGGTCATGCTGGAGGCCTTCAGCGATCTGGGTGGGACCCTGGCCATGGACGCCTTGCCTCACAGCACGACCAATCGCTACGCCGATGCCGATGCGGCCGCCAAGTTCCTGGGCGCGGCCGACGGGCTCTTTGCCGCCCTGGCTGACCGACAGCCTGAGGGGATCGAGGAGCTCTCCCTGGCCGTGCAGGCCCTCACCTGGTACGCGGCCAACACCACCCAGGCGGCCGGGCAGCAGCAGGCCCTGGAGAAGATCGCAGAATTCGGCGATGCCCTGGCGGACGCCGAGCCGACCAACGCCACCGAGCGGGCCTTCGTGATTCGCGGCCTGGTAGAGGCCTACCGCACCAGCGGCGATGAGGGCTACCTCGACACCGCCGCGGATGCGTTCGACAGCCTGGTCGAGGAGTACGATGCGGCCAACGGCGTCTTCACCAGCCAGAATGTCTACAACATCGACGACGTGGCCGTGATCATGGGCGCCCTCAACAGCCTGAAGTTCTACGGCGGCGACGCCGTGGACGCCGACCAGGTCGAGGCCCTCTTTACCGGCTTCTTCGAGAGCGCGGTCAACCTGAGCGGCCTCCAGCAGTCCGCACCGCCGGTCTCTGTGGCCAAGGATCCCTTCGAGCAGGAGGAACCGGTGATCTACTTCGGCCATCCCAATGTGCCTCTGCCGCCCAAGGCTGGCGGCGACTACGGCATCGCGCCGGTGTTCGCCACGGAGGTCACCTGGGACGGCGGCAGCTGGAGCGTGACCAACGGCCGTTTCGACGCCGCCGGGGCCATGCACGCCTCCAACGAGTTCATCTGGTTCCACAACGACGAGGTCAACGGCTTCCCCGAGATCCCGTGACGGTCTTCCAAGCACGCCAACCGCAGTGTCGGCAATCCAGGAGGCGGGGGACAATCCCTCGCCTCTTTTTTTCGTGCAGCCCGTGCCACTCGCGCCCCTCCCACTCCGCGGAGGATGAATTTGTGGCGGGGCCAACCTTTTTGACAGAATGGCGCGGCCTGGCTACAATCAAATAATTGAGCAGTTGTTCAACTATTGTCGTGAAATTTGTCAAACTGGAACTTGTCAACGTGGAATTTGTCAAACTGAAACTTGTCAAACAGGAGGGGGCGCGATGACAGAACAGCTGGAGCTGCGGGTCCAGAACCTGGACTGCGAACACGACGCCGCGGCCATCCGCCGGGCCTTGGAGGGGACGCCGGGCCTGGCCCAGGTGACGGTCTACCTCAAGTCGGCCAAGGTGCGCATCCTCTACGACCCGGATGTGCTGCAGCCCCAGGCCATCGAGGAGACGCTGGCGGCCCAGGGCTTCCCGGCCCAGGAAGGGATGGCCCTGGCCGGGCCGCCCAAGCCCTGGCGCAACCCCAAGGTGCTCACCTCCCTGGCCTCGGGCCTGCTCCTGCTGGTGGGCTGGCTCCTGGGGCAGGCCGGCGCGGCCGAGGCGGTCACCCTGCCCATCTACGTGGCGGCCATCCTCATCGGCGGCTACTACTTCGGCCGGGAGGCCATCGAGGAGCTGATCTACGAGCGGCGCATCGGCATCGAGCTGCTCATGAGCATCGCCGCGGTGGTGGCCGCGGCCATGGGCCAGGCCGCGGAGGGGGCCATGCTGGTCTTCCTCTACTCCATCAGCGAGGCCGCGGAGGGCTACACCGAGGAGAAGACCCGCTCCGCCATCAAGGCCCTCATGGACCTGGCCCCCAAGACCGCGCTGGTGCGCCGGAACGGCCAGGAGGTGGAGATCCCCGTGGAGGAGCTGGCCGTGGGGGACGTCTTCATCGTCAAGCCCGGCCAGTCCATCCCCACGGACGGGGTGATCATCGACGGCCACTCCAGCCTGAACGAGGCGCCGGTCACTGGGGAGAGCGTGCCCGTGGAGAAGGGCCCCGGGGATCCGGTCTTCGCCGGCAGCATCAACGGCCCGGGCGCGCTGGAGGTCCGGGCCACCAAGACCTTCGCGGACAACACCCTGAGCCGCATCATCCAGATGGTGGAGGAGGCCCAGGAGCGCAAGGGGGAGAGCCAGCGTTTCATCGAGCGTTTCGGCGCCCGCTACAGCCCTGCGGTGCTCCTGGTGGGCGTGCTCATCGCGGTGGCGCCGCCCCTCCTTCTTGGCGCGCCCTGGCTGGTCTGGCTGACCCGGGCCACGGTCTTCATCGTGGCCGCCGCGCCCTGCGCCCTGGTCATCTCCATCCCCATCACCCTGGTGGCCACCCTGGGGACCGGCGCCCGCCACGGCGTGCTCATCAAGGGGGGCGTCTACGTGGAGAAGTTGGCCCAGGTGCGGGTGGTGGCCCTGGATAAGACCGGCACCCTGACCACCGGCCAGCCCGAGGTGACGGACGTGCTGGTCCTGGCCCCGGACATGCCCCAGGAGCGGCTCCTGGCCCTGGCTGCCGGGGTGGAGCAGCGCAGCGAGCATCCCCTGGCCCGGGCCATCCTGCGCCATGCGGAGGAAACCGGCGTGACGCCGGTCCCTGCCCAGAGCTTCCAGGCCCTGACCGGCGTGGGCGCCCAGGCCCAGGTGGACGGCGATCGGGTCTACGTGGGCAGCCCGGCCCTCTTCGCGGAGCAGCTGGGGCTGGACCTGAGCGCCGTCCAGGCCACCATCCAGGAGCTCCAGGACCAGGGCAAGACGGTCATGGTGGTGGGCAGCTCGTCCCAGGTGTGGGGGCTCATCGCGGTGCGGGATCGCCCCCGGGAGAACGCCCGAGAGGCCATCCAGGCCCTGCACCGGCTGGGCGTGGAGCAAGTGGTCATGCTCACCGGGGACAACCCCCGCACGGCTCAGGCCATCGCCCAGGAGCTGGGGCTGGACCAGTTCTTCGCCGGGCTGAAGCCGGAGGACAAGGTGGCCAAGGTGCGGGAGCTGAAGGAGCGCTACGGGGACGTGGTGGCCATGGTGGGGGATGGGGTCAACGACGCGCCGGCCCTGGCCGAGGCCACCGTGGGCATCGCCATGGGCGCGGCGGGCACGGACGTGGCCCTGGAGACCGCGGACGTAGCCCTGATGGCCGACGACCTGGAGAAGCTGGCCTACGCGCTGGAGCTGGCCCGGCGCAACCAGGTCATCGTGCGTCAGAACCTGGCCCTGGCCACCGTGGTGATCACAGCCCTGGTCATCGGCGCGGTGAGCGGCGCCTTCACCCTGCCGGTGGCGGTCCTGGGCCACGAGATCAGCGAGTTCATCGTCATCGGCAACGGCCTGCGCATGTTGAAGGGGTGAGGGGAGGAAAATGGAAGATCAAAGATCGAAGATTCAAGACTGAAGATTCCAGATCGAAGATCGACGGTTGGGTGGGGGAGAGTTGACAGCCGGCGATTCGGCGGCCAGTTTCCTGTCTCCCCTGATCCCAACGGCCTCGCAGGTCACGGATGACGCATTTCGCATCACACATCACGGAGATCACCATGCCCTCGAACAACCAACCCGCCACAGCGCCAGCACCAACCCAGGAAGCTGGGGACGTCTGCCAGGTCTTCTACGTGGACCAGGAGCGGGTCCAGGCGGTGGCCGCGGCCATGCCCGAGGAG
>WGCB01000513.1 GCA_015494005.1 Caldilineaceae bacterium | reverse complement strand
CTTCACCACCGAGGCGGACCCGCCCCAGCTCCAGGTGCTGTCCGAGATCATCGACGAATACCACGAGAAGAACCCGGACGTCTTCATCGATGTGGTCACCGGCACCCCCGCCACCCGGGGTGAACGCATCGCTACGCTGCTAGCTGCCGGCGCGGACGCGGGTATCTTCGAAATCGAGGCGGCTTTCGCCCGGGATTGGGCCGAAGCTGGTTTCCTCCTGCCCCTGGACGACGTCTTCCAGGCCATCGGTGGCGAGGACGAGTACGTCCCCGGCAGCTACTTCCAGCTCAACGGCACCGTGTATGCCTTGCCCTATGCCACCAGCGTCTATGGCCTCTGGTACCGCACCGATCTCTTCGAAGAGGCCGGGATTGACCCACCCACCAACTACGAGGAGGTCCTGGCTGCGGCGGAGAAACTGACCGACCCGTCCAAGGGCATCTACGGCATCGCTCTACCGGGCTCCACCAATGCCTCGGTGAACTTCTTCTCCACCATGCTCTGGCAGCAGTGCATGGACTACTTCACGCCCCAGGGTGAGCTGACCTTCGACCAGCCGGAGGCGCTGGAGGCCATCAAGAAGTGGGTGGCCCTGACCCAGTACGCGCCCCCAGGCTTTGAGAACTGGAGCTGGGGCGACCAGATCACCGCCTTCATCACCGGGCAGGCGGCCATGAGCGTCTACGCAGGGCGGCTGGGCGTCCGCATGCAGGATCAAGCGCCCCAGCTGGAGGACAAGGCCAACATCACGCGCCTGCCCTGGCGCAGCCGAGAGGATGCCCCGTATGTCACTTACGGTTCCTGGAGCCGCATTGCCATCAGCGCCAGCACCCGCTACCCGGAGACGGCCAAGGACTTCCTGCGCTTCTTCCTGAGCGGTGATCGGTTGGCCCGCTACGATGCGACCGTCATCGGCCACATGGTGCCGCCCACGAAGGAGGTGGCCTCCATGCTGGAGAACTGGGACTCGGATTACGCCAAGAAGCATGCGGACTGGCTGGCCTTCTTCAACCGGGATGCGGCTTACACCAACCACCCGGCCAACAACATGGGTTCCGTGGTGGGCTGCACCTTCGACAAGAAGGACTACGGCCCCCCTTGGGCCGGACCCATCTTCTCTCGCGGCGGCATCATCGATCTGATGTTCCAGGAGATCTACATCGGCGGCAAGGACCCCGAAGTGGCCTGGCAGGAGGCGGTGGAGAAGATCCGGGAAGTGGTGGATCAGTGGAAGGCGGAGCATCCGGACTGGCAACCTCCCACGTACGAATAGTCTCGTGTGACCTTTCAGCCCAGGAGCGCCGAGCGAGGATCTTCGTTCGGCGCTCCCACTTCCTTCATAGGTGCTGCGACCCATGGCTACGGCTACCCGTTCGGAAGGAAAAACCCAAGTTTCCTCTCCTCGCTTCCAGCTGAGCGACCGCTGGCTGGCCCTGCTCATGATCCTGCCAGCCGGGGTGCTGGTCACCCTCTTCGCCCTTTACCCGGTGGCCCAAGGCTTCGTGGCCAGCCTCTTCCGGATCGACTCGGCCACTCTGGCGATGCAGTACACCGGCCTGAGCAACTATCAACGGGTGTTGACCGACTCGCTTTTCTGGAGTTCTCTGGTGCGCAATCTGGCCTGGGTCTTCTTCGGCATGGCAGCCCAGCTGATCTTAGGCCTGGCCATCTCCCTGCTCCTGCACCAGGAGTTGGTGGGGCGCAACCTGGCCCGGGGGCTGGTTCTCTTCCCCTACCTGGTGCCGGCCATCGTCGTCTCCTTGACCTGGCGTTTCGTGTTGGATCCAACCCTTGGCGTGTTCAACCGACTGCTCATGGATTTCGGCCTCATCGAGCGCCCCATCGCCGTGTTAGCGAACCCCCGAACTGCCCTCATTTTCGTCATCGTGGCCGGCATCTGGAAGTACACCCCTTTCATGATTATCATGTTTCTGGCCCGGCTCCAGGTCATCCCTGTGGAGCAGGAGGAGGCCGCCCGTCTGGACGGAGCCAGCAGTTGGCAGGTGTTCCGGCATATCACCCTGCCCTGGCTCATGCCGGTGCTCATCATCGCCATGCTTCTGCGCACCATCTGGTCCTTCAACGAGTTCGAGATGGTCTATCTCTTCGCCTTCGGCGGGCCCCTCTTCGGCACCACAACCCTGCCTGTGCTCGTGCGCTACCTGGCCTTCGATGCGCGCCAGATGGGGGCAGCCGCGGCCACCGCCTCTTTGATGGTCTTCATGTTGTTGGCCATGGCCTGGGTCTACTTCAAGCTGTACAGCCGAGCTGAAGAGGAGCTCGGCTAGAAAAAGTGCCCAAATCGATCTACAATGAGGTCAAACCCCATTGTACCTATCCTCAACACCACCCACACAGGAGGATCCCATGCGTTCCCGAAAGGTGTTCCACATCAGTCTGTTCCTGGCGTTGCTCCTGCTCCTGGCGGCCTGCGCGCCGACCGCGCCCCCGGCGGCCGCTCCTGCCGAACAGCCCCAGGAAGCCGCGGCCCCAGCGGAGGAGGCCAAGGCTGAGCCGGTGGAGATCCAGGTCTACTACCCCGTGGCCGTGGACGCACCCATCGCGGACATCCTCCAGGGCTACGCGGACGCCTTCCAGGCCGAGAACCCGGACATCACCGTGGTGCCCGTCTTCTCCGGCGGCTACGGCGACGTGAAGACCACCATCCAGACCACCATCGAGGGGGGCGGGCAGCCGCCGGCCCTGGCCGTGATGCTGGCGGTGGATCTCTACGACCTGATCAACGGCGACTACATCACCCCCCTGGACGAGTACATCGACGCCATGCCCGACGGCCAGGCCTTCCTGGACAGCTTCTACCCGGCCTTCCTGGAGAACTCCCGCTACCAGGACCAGATCTGGAGCCTGCCCTTCCAGCGCAGCGTGGTCACCCTCTACTACAACCAGGACCTGCTGGACGAGGCCGGCCTGGAGGCGCCCAACAGCTGGGAGAGTTGGGGCCAGGTGGGGCAGGCCCTCACTGTCCGGGACGGGGACCAGGTGACTCGCTGGGGCATCGAGTACCCGTCGGGATGGCCCTACTGGCTCTTCCAGCCCCTGGCCATCGGCAACGGCCGCAACATCGTGGACCCGGGCAACGACACCACCGTCTACTTTGACCACCCCAAGGTCATCGAGGCGGTCCAGTACTACATCGACCTCTCCCACGTCTACAAGGCCATGCCCGAGGGCGTGCAGGCGGTCTGGGGCCAGGCCCCCTCGGATTTCGCCAGCGGCCAGACGGCCATGATCGTCCACTCCAGCGGCAGCCTCACCGGCATCCTGGAGCAGGCGGACTTCCAGGTGGGGGTGATGCCCGTGCCCGGCCACCAGGAAGGCACCTTCGCCACGGTGCCCGGCGGCGGCAACCTCTACATCCTCAAGGGCGCTCCCCAGGAGCAGCGGGACGCGGCCTGGAAGTTCATCCAGTTCCTGCTGCGGCCGGAGAACGTGGCCGATTTCAGCATCAACACCGGCTACATCGCCAACCGCAAGGACGCCTACGAGACCGAGGCCATGACCGCCTATCTGGAGAAGGTGCCCCAGGCCGGTGTCCTGCGGGACGCCCTCCAGTACGCGGGGGCGGAGTTTTCCGTCCAGAACCTGGGCGAGGTGCGCAACATCTTCCACAACTACCTCCAGAAGGCGTACAACGGGGAGATGAGCCCGGCCGAGGCCATGGCGGCGGCCCAGAAGGAAGCGGACGCTGCCCTGGCTCCCTTCAAATAACCGTGCAAGGATAACCGTGCAAGGATCGTCTCGCGACGGCAGCAAAGGGGTGCCCTCCGCTGTGGGGGCGCCCTTCGCGTGCCCCGCGGGGACGGGGCCTGGGACAGGAGGCGTGGCATGAGCCAGGGCAAGCTGGTGCGGGATCGCATCCCGGAGATCATCCGAGCGGCAGGTCGCGCGCCCCAGGTCCAGGTGCTGGACCCGGAGGCCTACCGGGCGGCCCTGGCCCGCAAGCTCCAGGAAGAGGTGGACGAGTTCCTCCACTCTGGCCAGGGGGAGGAGCTGGCCGACATCCTGGAGGTGGTCTACG
>WGCB01000512.1 GCA_015494005.1 Caldilineaceae bacterium | reverse complement strand
GTCTTGGAGAGTCGATTGGTCAAAGGCGGAGACCCCACCAACCGGTCATCCCTTCACCCGCTCACCTTTTCGCCCGCACCCTCGCCTCCTGCCAGAGCCGTTCGTGGTTGTGCCGCCACTCGTCCCAGGCGTCGGGATGGCGGGTGATGTGCAGGAGCACCTGGGTCAGGGTGCGGTTCACCGGAGTGGGCACGCCGGCCTCCTCGCCGTGACGGGCCACCGCGCCGTTGAGCCACTCCACCTCGCTCTTGCCCTTGCCCTTGCTCAGGTCCATGTGCAGGCTGGGCATCTTCCCGCCCCGGGCGCCCCCCACGATGCGTCCCAGGGCCGCCCGCAGGAGAGGACGGGGCCCCCAGCGGATGACCGGGGCCAGGGTGCCCAGGGGGTATTTCTCCACGTTGACCGGGCGGATGCCCAGGGCCCGCATCACGGCCAGGGCCTCCCGCAGGGCGTCGATCTCCAGGTCCGCCATGCGGGGATCGGCCAGGACCACGTCCGGTGGCTCGTCCAGGATGGCGCTGGAGGCGTTGCCCACCATGTTCATGAGCAGCTTGGTCCACTTCATGCTGCGGGCGTCCCGGTAGCAGGTGACGGTCACCCCCACGGCCCGCAGTGTTTCGCATAGCGAGTCGAGAGCCCAGGCGGGGAAGTCCGGGCGCCAGGGGCTGAGGCCCACCACGTACTTGGGCTTGGCCACCTGGACCACGCCAGGCTCGGGCACGGTCACCGGCGCGGTGATGGTCCCCGCCAGGACCCGCTCCGGCCCGAAGCGGGCGGCCATGGCCTCCTCGTTGCCCACGCCGTTCTGCAGGCTGAGGAGCAGGGGAACCGGCGCGCCGGTGCTCTCCAGGGCCTGGGCCAGCTCCGCCAGGGTGACCTCGGTGTCGTAGCTTTTCACCGTGAGGATGGCCAGGTCAAAGGGTTGTTCCTGGGTCTGGGCCTGCTGGAGGGCCTCCGCGATGCTCCCGGCGGCCTGGACGTTGCGGATGACCCGGGTCTCCTGGCCCAGGATCAGCCGCAACCCCTGCCGACGCACCGCCTCCACCAGGGGAGCTCGCCCCACCAGGGTGACCGCCTGGCCGCTTTCGGCCAGCTTCCCGCCCATCAACGAGCCGATGGCCCCGGCTCCCACGACCAGGATGTTCACGATTGCCTCGTTTCAACACTCGATGCGTTTCGAAGCTCAATACGCATTACGCATTACTCGTTACTCATTACTCGTTACTCATTGTTTGTTTGTCCTCATTCCACCGCCCGGCGCCGCTCCAGATCGTAGCGCCCATAGGCCGCGGCCAGGAACTCGATGGGGTGGCGGCTGGGCAGATGGGTGCCGTGCTCCAGCTGCCAGCGGCAGGTCTCCGAGTCGCAGGCGGTGATCTCCGCGCCGGACTGGGCCGCCACGAAGTCGAAGAGCTCCCGGCCCACGTCCATGGCCACCGGATATTTCTCCGCCTTGTAGCCGTAGGTCCCCGCGATGCCGCAGCAGCGGGCGTGGCTCTCCCGCAGGTCCAGCCCGGGGATCAGGGAGAGGATCTCCAGGGCTGGTTTGCCGATGCGGTGGGCCCGGTACTGGCAGGGGGCGTGGTAGGGGAGCACCAGCCGCTCCTCATCCGGGCTCAGGGGGCGGAAGTCCGTGGAGAGCTGGCCCTCCGCGTGGAGCTCCCGCAGCCACTCGAAGATGTCCCAGGTGGCCTGTTTCAGGGCCTGGCTGCCCGGATCCTCCTTGTCCAGGAGCTCCGGGGCCTCCTCCTTCAAGGTGAGGGTGCAGCTGGTGCTGGTGCCCACGATGGGGTAGCCGGCCAGGCCGAAGCCGGCCAGCCGGGCCACGTTGCCCCGGTGATAGCGCTCCGCGGCGTCGAACTCGCCGTTGGAGAGCATGGGCAGGCCGCAGCAGTTCTGGGGCGGGACCAGCACCTCGTAGCCGTTCTGCTCCAGGACCATCACCGCGGCCTGGCCGATGAAGGGCTCGTAGTACTGGGTGGCGCAGCCGTGGAAGTAGACCACCTTCTTGTCCGAGCGCAGCCGCCGATGACGGGTGCGCTTCATCCAGGCGCTGAAGGTCCCCTCGGTGCTCCAGCGGGGCAGGGGGGCCTCCCGGGCGATGCCCACCACCTTCTCCGCCAGGACCCGGCTCACCGGGTTGTGGAGGGCCAGGTTGGCCAGGTGCGGGGCGAAGCTCCCGGCCTTGCCCAGGAGCTCGTTCCGGCCCAGCAGGCGGTTGCGCAGGGGGATGCCGTGCTCCGCCACCATCTGGGCCCGGGCTTTGGCGTTGATCTCCGCGATGCGCACGCCCGTGGGGCAGACGTCGTTGCAGACCCGGCAGCCGGAGCAGTAGTCCACCGAGTGGTCCGGCGAGTGGGGCTGGCCGTTCTCCCGGAAGCGCTGGGCCTGGGGGCCCGAGTACTTGGGGCCGGCGAAGAGGTCCGTCACCTCGGCCACCGGGCAGTAGCTGGTGCAGATGTTGCACTTGATGCACTCGTCCAGGGTCAGCTCGACGGAATGCCAGGAAATGGTGTGCATGGCTTGGTTTCCTCTGAGAAGTTGGATGAGGAGTGGGAAGCTGGAAGTCAGGAGTTGGCCGGCGCTCGATCTCCCACCATCGCCTTGACCGCGGCCACGCCGGTGACGATGGCCACGCCCTCCAGGCTGCGCTCGTGGATGGGATCCGCGTGGGCCAGGGTGTTCCCCGCGGCCCACAGGTTGGCGAAGACCGGTTGCCCGCTGGCCGGGTCCACAGGCTGGAAGTTCCCATTCACCGGGACGCCCCCCTGGAAGACCGGCTGGCCGGCCGGGTCCAGGAAGCGGGGGCGGAACCAGCGGCTGCGCTCCTGGGGCAGGGTCAAGGGCAGATGGAAAATGCCCTCCCAGATGCGGCCGGTGTGGTCGCTCTGGAAACCGCCTCCCAGGACGCCGCCGGTGGCCAGCAGGAAACGCTCCGCCCGGTGCTTCAGGGGGCGAGCCGCGGTCTCCGTCTCCACCCAGAGCACCCGCCCGTCCTCCCCGTGGAAGCCCAGGACCTCCATGCCCGTCTCGATGCGCACGCCCAGGGCCTCCAGGCGCCGGGCCAGGGCCGTGTGCAGGCGGATCCCCGGCACGCTGGGTGGCAGGGTGGGGATCTCGAAGATGGGCGCGCCCACCTGCTCCACCAGGCTGGCCAGGACCTCCCGGTGGCGCTGGAAGCCCAGGATGGCCGGCAGGCCCACCCGCTCCCCGGGCTTGACCAGGCCCCGCAGAGCCCGGCCCAGGCCCGCCACCCGCTCCGGCTCGTCCAGGAGCTTGGCCAGCTGCACGTGGTTCCGGTCCCGCTCCCGGGTGACGAGGGAGAGGGGCAGGAAGGCGGCCCGGGCGGTCACTCCCTGTTTGCCCAGGTTCTCCGCCACCAGCTGGGGGTAGAAGTCCCGCAGGCCCTGGAAGCCCACGATGAGCATGGGCTCGTCCCGGCCCAGCTCCCCGGCCAGCTGGGCCTCCGGGGCCAGGAAGGCGGGGCGGGCCGCGCCCACGGGCGAGGGCAAGAGCAGGTTGCGGCCCGGCTCGTCGCTGCCCCGGTGGGGCAGGCCAGCCTCCTGGGCCAGCCTGGTGAAGGCCTCCAGCCCGGCCTGCATCTCCTCCGGGGAGACCCGCGCGTAGGGGTGTCCCGGCTGCTCGGCCACCAGGACGTCCCGGCTCTCCAGGGGGCGGCGCACCGGCTGGCGGCTGTCCCGGGGATGGTAGCCCAGGACGTCCACGGTGCCCGCGTGCCAGTGGTTGGCCCCCATGCCCTTGGCGATGATCCGCACCTGGAGGCCAGCCTGGGCCGCCGTGTGCGCCGCCATGAGCCCGGTCAGCCCGGCTCCGATGACGATGAGCTGGGTCATGCCGACGCCTCCTTTTCCTGGCCGGATGGGGTGGTGCCGGGTGAGGTCTCCCCGGGTGTGGTGTCGAAGAGGTAGAAATCGGTCAACGGGCTGGCCAGCTCCTCATCCGGCAGGTGATCCGCGTTCATCACCCCCAGGTAGATGAGCTCGTCCAGGCGCTCCTGCTTCAGCTGACGGCCCCAGAGCACCGGCACCACCCCCTTCCAGCGCTCCTGGAGGAAGTCCCGCAGGAGCAGGTTGGGGTTGGAGACGGGCGTGCGGGGGTCGGTGACCGGCGAGGCCGGGCCCAGGACCTTGGACTCCAGCACCTCCTGGGGGCTGCCGGTGCGCACGTGGCGCCCGGGGGACTGGAGGTAGGCCACCTCCCAGGGGGAGTTGGCGATCTCCTCCTGGGGGCTCTCCGGCGTGACCGGCGCGGTGCGGTTCTCCGCGGCCAGCTCGTGGAGGATGCCCACGGCCCGGTAGGTGCAGAAGCCGCCCTGGCAGGGCCCCATGCCCAGGCGCACGTCCCGGCGCAGGTCGTCCAGGGTGACGGTGGGGTTGTTCCGGGCGGCGTCCTCCAGCATGGCCCGGGTGACCAGCTCGCACTCGCAGACCAGCTCGCCCTGGAGCCGGGCCTCCTCGATCTCGTGCAGGCGGTGGCCCAGCCAGTAGTGCCCCTGCTCCGCGCCGGGCACCGGGGTGTCCGCGGTGCGGCAGGGACGCTCCACGCCCAGGTGCTGGCAGGCCCGGTCCACGGCCTTCTCGGCCATCATGCGGAAGGTGGTCCACTTGCCCCCGGTGATGGTGAGGAAGCCCTGGATGCCGTCCCGGCTGGGGTGGTCCAGCAGGGCCAGGGAGCGGGTCACGTCCCGGCTGTCCTGGCCGGTGAAGTTCTCCTGGTAGAGGGGGCGGACTCCCGCCCAGGCTCGCAGCACCCGGGCCCGGCTGATGCCCGGCACCAGCTTCTCCCCCTCCTCCAGCATGAGCTGGACCTCCCAGGGCTCGATGCGCAGGTTCTCCGGGTCGGCCACCTTCTCGTCCGTGGTGCCGATGGCCACGATGGTGTGGATGGGCACGATGATGTCCCCGTCCGAGGGCATCTTGCAGCGGTTGATGACCGTGTTCACCAGGCGGTGGTTCATGGCCACCATGGTCCCCTTGCCTGGGATGATGCGCACCTCCGCGCCGGCCAGGGCGGCGATCTGCCCGGCCCAGGCCCCGGCCGCGTTGATGGTCATGTCCGCGCGGATGGTCACCAGCTCCCCGGAGACCATGTCCCGCACCTGGGCTCCCTGGACCCGGCGCTGGCCGTTGCTCTCGTCCACCAGCAGCGCCTCCACCTGGTGGTAGATGAGGATGCGGGCCCCGGCCATGCGGGCGGCCTGGACCGTGGCGTGGGTGGCCAGGAAGCTGTCCGCGGAGGCGTCGGGCACTTCGAAGACCCGGCTGATGCGGGGGTTGAGCAGGGGCTCCCGGCGCAGGGCCTCGGCCACGGGGATCTCCGTGCAGGGGATGCCGATCTCGTCGCAGGCGGCCTGGAAGCGGTCCGGGTAGTCGCTCTCCGCCTCCTCCGGGGTGACCACGAAGAAGCCGCCGGTGTCCTCGATGCAGTGGGCGTGGGTGCGGCGCAGGATGCGGTTCTCGTGGATGCACTCCGCCGCGCTCTTGGGGTCCTTGACCACGTAGCGCCCGCCGCTGTGGACCAGGCCGTGGTAGCGTCCGGTGGTGCCGTGGGTCAGGTCCCGCTTCTCCACCAGGATCACCTGGAAGCCCCGCAGGGCCGCATCCCAGGCCACGCCGGCGCCTGTGGCTCCTCCACCGATGACAAGAATTTCCGTTTCCAGGGTTGGCATGGGAAGCTCCAGGGAGGGTGAATTGGAGATCAGAGACTGGGTGATTGGTCGATTCGGCGATTGGTTGATTGGGTTGCTGGGAAAGACCCCGTCAGCCGGTCGCCCTGGCTTCTTTTCATCCCTTCCCCGCGTCCTCCAGGGCCAGGAGGCGGAGGACATCCTCGATCTGGGCGGAGCGCAGGGCCTGCTCCGCGATCTGGCGGCACTGGGTCAGGTCGCAGTGGCGGACGGCCTGCTTGATCAGGGGGATGGCCGGGGGAATGGCGCTCAGCTCCTGGATGCCCAGGCCCAGGAGCAAGGGCGTGGCCGCCGGGTCGCTGGCGATCTCCCCGCAGATGGCCACGGGCGTGTCCGTGACGTAGCCGGCCTGGCAGGTCATGGCGATGAGGCGCAGGACCGTGGGGTCCAGGGCCGAGACCAGGCCCGCCACGGCGCTGTTGCTCCGGTCCGCGGCCAGGGTGTACTGGGCCAGGTCGTTGGTGCCCAGGCTCAGGTAGTCCACCAACCGGGCCATGCGCTCGGCCATCATGGCCGCGGAGGGCACCTCGATCATGGCGCCCACCCGGAGCAGGCCTGCCTCCCGGCACTCCCGGGCGCCGGGGATCTGCTGGAAGATCTGCAGGAACTCCCGCAGCTCCCGGACCAGGCTGACCATGGGCACCAGGATGCGCAGCTCGCTGGCGATCCGCTCCTGGGCCAGCTGCACCAGCGCGGTGAGCTGGTCTCGGAGGAGCTCCGGGTGGTGGAGGAGGAAGCGGATGCCCCGCAGCCCCAGGAAGGGGTTGGCCTCCACCGGCTGGGCCACGTAGGGGATGGGCTTGTCGCCTCCCACGTCCAGCAGGCGGATGGTCAAGGGGCGGCCGGGCATCTGGGCGGCGATGGCCAGGTAGGCCTCGAACTGGGTCTGGACCGTGGGCGGGGCGATGCGCTCCTGGAAGAGGTACTCGGTGCGCAGGAGGCCCACCCCGTCCGCGCCGGCCTCCACGGCCTGCAGGGCTTCGTCCGCGTGGTTGACGTTGGCCAGCACCGGCACGGTCCGGCCATCCCGGGTGACGGCCGGCTCCCGGGCGTGCTCCTCGGCTGCGGCCCGGGATCGGTGCAGCCGCTCCTGGGCGTTGCGGTAGTTGGCCACCATCTCCGGCGGCGGATCCACCAGGAGCTGGCCCTGACCGCCGTCCACGATGGCCAGGGTCCCGTCCTTCTCCTCCAGGACATCGTTGCCCAGGCCACAGACCATGGGCAATCCCAGGCTGCGGGCCAGGATGGCGGTGTGGGCCGTGGGCGCGCTGTGGGCCAGGGCGATGCCCGCAATCTTGGCCGGATCCAGGTGGGTGGTGTCGAAGGGGGTGAGGTCATCGGCCACCAGCAGGGTCTCCGGCGGCAGCTGGGTCAGCTGCTTGGCCACTGGGGTGGCGCCCAGGTGGACCAGAAGCCGCTGGCCCACATCCCGGATGTCCGCGGAGCGGCTGGCGAAGTAGGCGTCGTTCAGGGACTGGAAGGTCTTGATCAGCTCGGTGGTGGCCTGGTGGATGGCGGCCGCCGCGCTGGCTCCCGCGTCGATGTAGGTGCGGACGATCTCGCTCAGGGTGGCGTCGAAGAGGATCTCCCGGTGGACCAGGAAGATGTCCGCAATGAGGGGGCTGGCGTGCTCGCTCAGCCGCTGCAGCTCCCGATCCACCTTGGCCCGGGCCTCCAGGTAGCGCTGCCACTCCTCCTCCGGGGATGTGTCCCCGCGCTGGGTTTCCTCTTCCAACAGGACGGGAAGGGGCTGGTAGACATGGATTCGGCCGATGCCCACACCCGGGGCAGCGGGCAAACCAGCGTAGATCTTCACGGGCAGACGGTCACCTTCATGGGCGTGGAGCCCCGCTCTGGAGCGGATCACTCCGGCGTAGCCCTGGGCGGATGGGGGGCCTCTTCCAGGAAGCGTTTCAGCTCCCGGAGGGCCTCCGCGGAGTCGGGCCCCGAGGCCCAGAGGCGCAGGGTGTGCCCCTGCCGAGCCTGGAGCTGCATGAGCTGCAGGATGCTCTTGGCGTTGACCACATCCGAGTCCCGGCTCAGGTTCTGGGCCATGACCTGGCAGCGGTAGCGGTTGGCGATGCGCACCACCTCCTTGCCCTGGCGCAGGTGCAGGCCCAAGGGGTTGGCGACGGTGACGGTGGTGGTGTCCGCGGCCGGATCGGCGCCGGAACCCGGGGCAGAATTTGGCGCCAAGTCCACCTCACCGGCTCCCTGGGGCTGTTCGTCCTGCTGATGGAAAAACTCGGGTCGATCCGCATTCATCGTGGTTCATGGTCTCCGACTCATGGCCCGGATGTGGGGCGGCAAATAGGCGGCGCACCGGCGACGCGGCTCCGTCCTGACCCGCTTCGGGCATGGCTCACTCTGGAGCTAGTGTCTTGCCAAGCGTATTTTTGATGGGTTTGTAGTAGCCGCTTCAGCGACAGCACGGCTAAAGCCGTTACTACAAACTTGCCCATCATTTCAGGCGTGACAAGGCACTAGTTTATTCCTGGGCGATCTTCTGGAGGCGGCTGGCGGCCTCCGCGGCCTGGTTCACCTCCTCCAGGCTACGGCCCAGGCTGGCCTCCAGCGCGGCCACGATGGCCCCTTCCACCAGGGGAGCGTTGCTCATGCGGCAGCGCTCTCGCATGGCTGGGGGCAGCATCTCCAGGGCCACTTCCGTGCTCAGCACCGCGCTGCCCATGTCCAGCAGGATCAGCACCCCGTCCTCGGACCAGGCTTCCTGGATGGCCTGGGCGATGCGCACCGCGTCCGTGCCGATGTGGAAAGCGCCGTGCTCGTCCATGAGGCCGCCGGCGGCGACGATGGTGATGTCGTCGGTGCTCATCTGGTCGGCCAGCTCCTGGACGCCCTGGGCCAGTCTATGGCTGTGGGAGACGATCACTAGGCCGATCACGTGTCCTCGCTTGCCCAACCGAAGGTGCGTTCCACGGCTTTCTTCCAGCCGGCGTAGCCCTTGGCCCGGCGAGCCTCGTCCAGCTGGGGTTGCCAGCTTCGATCCTGCTGCCAGTTGGCCCGCAGGGCATCCAGATCCTCCCAGAACCCCACGGCCAGCCCCGCGGCGTAGGCCGCGCCCAGGCTGGTGGTCTCCCGCACCTTGGGCCGCACCACCTCGGTGCCCAGGATATCCGCCTGGAGCTGCATGAGGAAATTGTTGACCGTGGCGCCGCCGTCCACCTTGAGCCGCTGCAGGGGCACGCCGCTGTCCGCGTTCATGGCGTCCAGCACCTCCCGGGTCTGGTAGCAGATGGCCTCCAGCGCGGCCCGGACGATGTGGGCCTTGTTCGTGTAGCGGGTCAACCCCACGATGACGCCCCGGGCGTCGCTGCGCCAGTAGGGGGCGAAGAGCCCGCTGAAGGCCGGGACGAAGTAGCAGCCGCCGGTGTCCGGCACGCTCTGGCCGATGGCCTCGGTCTCCGCGGCGTCCTGGATCAGCCCCAGGTTGTCCCGCAGCCACTGGATGGTGGCCCCGGCCATGGCGATGGAGCCTTCCAGGGCGTAGACGGCCGGCGCGTCCCCCATCTTGTAGCAGACGGTGGTGAGCAGGCCGTTGCGGCTGTGTACGATCTCCGTTCCTGTGTTCAGGAGCATGAAACAGCCGGTGCCGTAGGTGTTCTTGGCCTCGCCCGGGTCGAAGCAGGTCTGGCCCACGGTGGCCGCCTGCTGGTCGCCCAGGTCCCCGCAGACGGGGATGGCCGCGCCGAAGGGGCCGTCAGGCCGGGTGAGGCCGTAGATGCCCGGGTCGCTGCTGGGGCGGATCTCTGGGAGCATGGCCCGGGGGATGTCCAGGATGGCCAGGAGCTCCTCGTCCCATTCCAGGCGGCGCAGGTCCATGAGCATGGTGCGGCTGGCGTTGGTGGGATCGGTAACGTGTTGGCCGCCGGTCAGGTTCCAGATGAGCCAGGTGTCGATGTTGCCGAAGAGGAGCTCCCCGGCCTCGGCCCGGGCGCGGGCGTCGGGCACGTTCTCCAGCATCCAGCGGATCTTGGGGCCGGAGAAGTAGGTGGCCAGGGGCAGGCCCGTCCCGTGGTAGAAGCGATCCCGGTGGCCGCCCCTCTCCATCTCCTGGCAGATGCGGTCCGTGCGGGTGTCCTGCCAGACGATGGCGTTGTGGATGGGCTGGCCCGTCTGTCGGTCCCAGATGACCGTGGTCTCCCGCTGGTTGGTGATGCCGATGGCGGCGATCTCCTGGGGCTGGATCTGGGCCTTGGCCAGGGTGTTGCGGATCACCTGCTGGGTGCGCTGCCAGATCTCCAGGGGATCGTGCTCCACCCAGCCGCTGCGAGGGAAGATCTGCTCGTGCTCCTGCTGGTCGTAGGCCACCACCGAGCCGCTGTGGTCGAAGAGCATGAAGCGGGTGCTGGTGGTTCCTGAATCAACAGCGCCGACGTACTTAGGCATAGGACGGCTCCCTTGCTGGTGAAGGTGAGAGAGTGGAACAGGATGTGACCGACAATCCTGGGCGGTTCATCCCTGTCGTCAAGGATCCCCAGGTTCTTGGGAGGTGGATTTCTGCCCCTGCTCGGAGCCGTTCTCGGCCGGGGTCGCCAGGGTCTCCGCGGCGGTCTCGAAGAGGTAGTAGGCGCTGGTGGCGCCTGGGTCCTGGAAGCCCACGGAGCGGGGCCCCAGGTAGCTGGCGCGACCCTTGCGAGCCACCAGCTCCACGGTGTGCTCCATGCCCAGTTTGGCCGCCTGGCGAGCGGAGGCCAGGGCCACAGCCAGGCTCTGGTTGGCCTCCGCGGCGGCCTCCAGGGCCTCCACGGCTGGCTGGATGGCGTCCACCATGGTCTTGTCCTCCAGGACGGCCTTGCCCCGCTGCTGGATCCCCTCCAGGCCGGTGCGGAACATGCGGGCCAGCTCCGGCAGCGTCACCGAGCGATGCTGGTTGGCCACGGCCGCGGCCCGGAGGAAGAAGGTGCCGTAGAGGGGGCCGGCCGCGCCGCCGACGGAGCTGATCATGATCATGGCCACGGAGCGGAGCAGGCTGCCGATGTCGTTGCAGTTGTCGTCCGGCGCCTGGAGCCTCTCCAGCACTTTGACCATGCCCCGGCGCATGTTGGCCCCGTGGTCCGCGTCGCCGATGGCTGCATCCAGTTCCGTCAGGTAGTCCTCCTCCTGGATGATGCGGCGGGCGTAGGCCAGCAGCCACCGGCGGAATTGAGGAAGGGTGATCTCTTGGCCCATGGAATTCTCCGTGTGGAATGCTCCCTGTGGAATGCTCGCTCTGAGTGAATCGGTGGGCGCCGTCGCCGGTCACCAGCGGAGCGCCGGGGTGTGGACCGGGGCGTCCCACAGGGCGGTGAGCTCCGGATCCAGGCGCAGCAGGGTCACCGTGCAGCCACCCCGTCCCAGGCTGGTGAGGTAGTTGCCCACCAGCTGCCGCTGCACCACCACTCCCCGTTTCTTCAGGTAGCCGTGGATGTGGCGGAAGAAGAGGAAGAGCTCCAGCAGGGGGGTGCCGCCCAGGCCGCTGACCAGGGCCAGGACCCGATCCCCGGCCTGGAAGGGGAGGTCCTCCACGATGGGCGCCATGAGGGCATCCACGATCTCCTCGATGCCCTGGGTGACCCGGTAGTTGGTGCCCGGCTCGCCGTGGATCCCCACCCCCAGCTCGATGGTGTCGTCGGGCAGCTCCCCGGAGTGGATGGCCCGGGAGAGGGTGTGCACGTCCATGCCGATGCCCATGCTGCGGGCGTTGTCCACGGTGCGCTGGCCGATGGTCGCCACCTCGTTCAGGCTGAGGCCGGCCTCCGCGGCCGCACCGGCGATCTTGATGCTGAGGATGGTGGCTCCCAGCCCCCGCCGGTTCAGGGGATTCTTGATGGCCACGTCGTCGTTGACCAGGATGGACCGGGCCAGGATGCCCTCCTCCTCGACCATCTCCATGGCCAGGCTGGAGTTGAGGACCCCGCCGGAGTAGTTCTTCACCACGAAGAGCACCCCTGGGGTTCCGCCCACATCCTGGGCTGCGGCCAGGAGCTGGTTGGGGGAGGCGCTGGTGAAGATGGGGCCCGGGCAGGCCGCGTCCAACATGCCTGTGCCCACGTAGCCGGTGGGCAGGGGTTCGTGTCCGCTGC
>WGCB01000511.1 GCA_015494005.1 Caldilineaceae bacterium | reverse complement strand
GTGCGGATCCTGGCGGAGCACCCCTGGCTGGGCGTGGGCATGGACAACTTCCGCCTGATCTACGGGCGCTACCTGGGCGCGACGGCGTGGAACCAGACCATCCACACCAACAACTGGGCCCTGGAGATGCTGGTTTCCCTGGGTGTGCTGGGCAGCCTGCCCTTTTTCGTCTGGCTGGCTCTGCTGCTCCTGGAGCTGGCCCGGACCGTCCGAGCGCCGGGGAGCTCGGCCCTGCAGCTGGCCCTGGCCGGGGGGCTGGCCACCTTCCTGCTCCACGGCCTGCTGGACTTCTTCCTGCTTTTCAACGCCACCGCCCTGCTCTTCTGGCTGCTGGTGGGCCTGTGGACGGCAACCCAGGGGATGGACCGAGGGACAGCCTCATGAGGATCGGTTTCGACTGCACCCCCATCATGCCTGTGCGCTCCGGGGTGGGCCACTACACGGAGCAGCTCCTGCACCACCTGCTGAAGGTGCGCCCCGAGTGGGAGTTCCTCCTCTACTCCAACCGGGTGCTGAACGGGGAGACGGCCCGGCTGGCCGGGGCCAGGCCCGTGACAGGCCACTTCCGCCCTAGCCGCTGGCTCTGGATGCAGGCCCGGCTCCCCCGGGTCATCCACCGCAGCCAGCCGGACCTGTGCCACTTCCCCAACAACTCCGCGCCCCTGGTCCACGTGCGGCCCTACGTGGTGACCATCCACGACGCCTCCCTCTTCCTCTACAGCCGCTTCCACCCCCGCTCCCGCCTGCTGGCCCTGCGCCTGCTCCTGCCCCGGGTGGCCCGCCAGGCCGCGGCGGTCATCACCGTGACCCAGCACGCCCGCCGGGACCTGGTGCGGGTCCTGGGCCTGGCCCCGGAGAAGGTGCACGTGATCGGGGAGGCGGCCTCGGCCCGCTTCCGGCCAGCCAGCCAGGACGAGCGCCAGCGGCTGCGGCGGAAGTACCGGCTGCCGCCCCGCTTCGTCTTCTACGCGGGGACCCTGGAGCCCCGCAAGAACCTGGGCCGCCTCATCCAGGCCCTGGGGAAACTCCAGGAGCAGGGCCTGGAGCCCCACCTGATCCTGGCCGGGCCCAACGGCTGGCTGGGCAACGGGCGGCTGGAGGCAGCCATCCAGGAGGCCGGGCTGACGGGCCGGGTCCGCTACCTGGGCTACGTCCCGGAGGCGGATCTACCCGGCCTCTACTCCCTGGCCACCCTCTTCGCCTTCCCTTCCCTGTACGAGGGCTTCGGCCTGCCCCCGCTGGAGGCCATGGCCTGCGGCACGCCCACCCTCACCAGCCGGGGCTCGGCCATGGCCGAGGTCTGCCAGGAGGCGGCCCTCCTGGTGGATCCCCGGGACGTGGACGAGATGGCCCGGGGGCTGGCTCGGCTGTGGACCGACGCCTCCCTGCGCGGGGAGCTGCGGGAGCGGGGCTTCCGCCAGGCCCGAAAGTACTCCTGGGAGCAGACAGCCCGCCAGACCGCGGCCCTGTACGAGCGGGTCCACGCCTGCCAGTGAGCGAACCAGTGAACGAACCGGCAAGCGTGGCCCTGGAGAGGTGAACAGCATGAACCCAATCCACGATCCCGCCCCGTTCCAGGGCCTCTCCCCCCTGGAGCGGGCCATCGGACGCACCGTGGCCTACGCGGATCTCTTCGACTACCCCCTGACCGTCCCGGAGATCCACCGCTACCTGGACGGTCTCCGGGCCACGCCGGGGGAGGTGGCGGCGGCCCTGGCCCAGGGCCATCTGCTGCCCGGGCGCCTGGGCAGCCGGGAGGGCTACTTCTTCCTGCCCGGCCGGGAGGAGACGGTGGCCATCCGCCAGGAGCGGGCCCGGATCGCCCAGCGGCTCTGGCCCCAGGCCCTGGGCTACGGCCGCCTGATGGCCCGCCTGCCCTTCGTGCGCATGGTGAGCGTCACCGGCTCCCTGGCCATGGACAACGCCGGGGAGCAGGCGGACATCGACTACCTGATCGTCACCGAGCACGGGCGGCTCTGGCTGGCCCGGCTGCTGGTCATCGGCGTGGTGCGCCTGGCCGCGGGCCGGGGGGTGGTCCTCTGCCCCAACTACCTGGTCTCGGAGCGGGCCCTGCGCTTCCCCAACCCCAACATCTACACGGCCCACGAGCTGGTGCAGATGGTGCCCCTCTCCGGTCGGGCCATCTACCAGCGCATCCGGGAGGTGAACGCCTGGAGCCACCGTTTCCTGCCCAACGCCCTGGGCCCGCCCCGGGATCTCACCGGCGGAGGGCGCGGGAGCCTGGCCCAGCGCCTGGCCGAGCTGCCCCTGCGCACCCCCCTGGGCGCCTGGCTGGACCGGTGGGAGATGGGCCGCAAGGTGGCCAAGTTCCGGCAGGAGAACCCGACAGCCAGCGAGGCCCGCTTCTCCCGGGACTGCTGCAAGGGCCACTTCACCGGCCACAGCCAGCGGATCATGGCCGCCTACCGCCAGCGGGAGCAGGCCCTGGTCCCCGACGTTCCAGCCGTTGAGCCTGGGGCGTCCCAACCCGCCCATTCCGTGGAGAAAGTGGAGAAACTGCCATGACCCAGATCCTCTTTGGCCAGTCCTACTACCTGCGTTTCGATCCCAAGCTCCACGCGGCCATGCAGCCCTACCCGCCCCTGGGCACCCTCTACGCGGCCAGTGTCCTGCGGGAGAGGGGCTGGGACGTGGCCCTCTTCGACGCCATGCTGGCCCCCTCGGAGGAGGCCTGGGCCCAGGCCCTGGAGGAGCACCGGCCGGACTACGCGGTCCTCTTCGACGACAACTTCAACTACCTCTCCAAGATGTGCCTGCTCAACATGCGCCAGGCCGCCTTCCGCATGATCCGCATGGCCAAGGAGCGGGGCCACACGGTCATCGTCTGCAGCGCGGACGCCACGGACCACCCAGAGCGCTACCTGGCCCAGGGCGCGGACTACGTCCTCCTGGGAGAGGGGGAGGAGACCCTGGCCGAGCTCCTGGAGCGCCTGCCCGCCCCCGGCGCGCCCCTGCCAGAGCCGGAGGGCATCCTGGGCCTGGCCACCCAGGGGCCGAAGGGGCCCATCCGCACCCCCCGCCGCCCAGTCATCCGGGACGTGGACGCCCTGCCCTTCCCCGCCTGGGACCTGGTGGACGTGGAGCGCTACCGGCGCATCTGGCTGGAGCGTCACGGCTATTTCTCCATGAACATGGTCACCACCCGTGGCTGCCCCTACCACTGC
>WGCB01000510.1 GCA_015494005.1 Caldilineaceae bacterium | reverse complement strand
GCTCCCCCACCGCCGCCGGGGTGTCCGTGGGCTCGGGGGTGGAGCGATCTCGGGTGCAGGCCGCGGCCAGGATCAGCACCAGGAGCAGCGCGCTCATCGTCCAGAGAAAGCGAACCGTCTTGCGCATGAACCGTCTCTCCTTTGGGTGGTTGGATGGCCGGGATCTGGGGATTGGAGACGGGAAATTCACGGGGGCCGTGCTGGGTTCCGTGTTCCAGAGGCGCCATCTTTTCCCGACCGACGTTGGCCGAAATTTCCAGGAAAAGATGCTCTACATCACCGGCTAGGCGCATGATAGCACAGGGCCATACCAGACGCAAGCAACCTGACTTGGCGGTTTTTACAAAGCTCTTACACGCGCAAAAAACCAGGGTTACACATGGGGTGCAGACTGGCCATGGATCGGAAAATCCCGACGCATCCGAGCCCATTTCGCCCTTCTGCCCTGGAACCCTGTAGTCACCTGGAGGTGGACCATGTCCGTGACGCTTTCTCGCCGCCGCTTCCTCTGCACCGCCGGCTGTGGCGCTTTGACCGCCCTGGCGCCTCTGGGGCCCCTGGCCTCCTGTTCCGCCAGCACCGCCGGGCCAGTGACGGCCCAGGGAAGGATCGCCCAGCGCCGCCCTGCGAACCCCGACGACCGGGCCCTCCACGCGGCCCGCCGTCTGACCTACGGCCCCGCGCCAGCCCTCATGGCCCACATCCAGGAAGTGGGCGTGGACGCCTTCCTGGAGGAGCAGCTCCACCCGGAGGAGCTGGACGACAGCCTGGTGGAGGATCTGCTGGCCGACTTCCAGACCCTGCACCTCTCCAACGCGGAGATCCTGGCCAACTATCGGAAGAAGGGCGGTGTGGTGGTGGGAGAGCTGAGCATGGCCACCCTGCTGCGGGCCGTCCACAGCCAGCGCCAGCTCTTCGAGGTGATGGTAGATTTCTGGACCAACCACTTCAACATCTACATCGGCGACGGCATGGTCCGCCACCTGAAGACCGTCGATGACCGAGAGGTGATCCGGGCCCATGCCCTGGGCCGTTTCGCGGACCTGCTCCTGGCCTCGGCCAAGAGCCCGGCCATGCTCTTCTACCTGGACAACTACCTGAGCCGGGGCACCGACCCCAACGAGAACTACGCCCGGGAGCTCCTGGAGCTCCACACGGTGGGCGTGGACGGCGGCTACCAGGAGTCGGACATCCGTCCCGCCGCCCTCAGCCTCACCGGCTGGACCTTCGCCCGCCGCACTGGGACGTTCCAGTTCCGCCCTCGGCAGCACTACACCGGCCCCCTGCAGGTGATGGGGTGGGAGACGCCTGGCCACCGGGGCCGAGAGGCCATCCGTGACGGAGAATCCCTGCTGGACTACCTGGCCCACCATCCCAGCACGGCCCGCTTCCTGGCCCGGAAGCTCTGCGTGCGGTTCGTCAGCGACCAGCCGCCCGAGGATCTGGTGGCCAGCGCCGCCCAGGTCTACCTGGACAACGACACGGCCATCGTGCCCGTGCTGCGCCACATCTTCCAGAGCGATGCCTTCTGGGCCAGCGCCGGCCAGAAGTTCCGCCGCCCCTTCGAGCTCCTGGCCGGGGCCCTGCGGGTCCTGAACATCCAGATCGGGGCAGGGAATCGGACGCGGGCCGCCCGCTTCCTGCGCCTGCAGCTCGAGCAGATGGGCCAGCCCCTCTTCGGATGGCACGCCCCCAACGGTTACCCTGACGTAGCCGGGACCTGGCTGAGCACCGGCGGCCTCCTGGCCCGCTGGAACCTGATGCAGGCCCTGGTTGCCGCCCGGCGGGATGGCTCCAGCGTGGACCTGGAGGCCCTGCTTCCGGATGCCTTCGCCAACGCCGGGGAGCTGGTGGACGGCCTGGCCCAGCGCCTTCTCTTCCAGCCCCTGGATCCGGACGACCGGGCCGTGCTCCTGGCCTACCTGGAGCTGGCCGAGGACGAGCCGGTGCCTCGGCGGGTCCTCGGCTACAAGCTGCCCCAGCTGGTGGCCCTGCTCCTGAACTCCGTCTACTTCCAGTACCGGTAGCCGCCCACCGCCGTCGTTTCAAGCCTGCCGCTTGTCGTTCGCTCTTTTTCATGCACTCTCGTTTCATGCACTCTCGGCCGTTCCGTTCCGGAGGTTTCCCATGGTCACCAACACCCTTTCCAGCCCCTTCTCCACCCCTCTGACACGCCGCTCCTTCCTGCGCCGGGCCGGGATCCTGAGCCTGGCCGGTCTCTCCCTGCCGGCCTGGATGCCCCGTATGGCCTTCGCCGACCCGGAGAAGAGCAGTCCAGGGGACATCCTCATCTGCGTCTTCCTGCGGGGAGGCATGGACAGCCTGAGCGCGGTGATCCCCTACAACGAGGCCGGTTACCACGATCGCCGCCCCACCATCCGGGTCCCGGACGGCGCGGTCCTGGACCTGGACGGCCAGTTCGGCCTCCACCCCCACCTGGCCCCGCTGCTGGAGATCTGGCAGGAGGGGGACCTGGCCATCGTCCACGCGGTGGGCAGCCCGGATCCCACCCGCAGCCACTTCGACGCCATGGACTACATGGAGCGGGGCACCCCAGGCCAGAAACAGGTCCAGACCGGCTGGCTGGCCCGGCATCTGGAAACGGTGGCCAGCCAGAACGACTCCCCCTTCCGGGCGGTGGGCATGGGCGCCATGCTCCAGGCCAGCCTGCGCGGGCCGGTGCCAGCCCTGGCCCTGCGCAGCATCGCCGACTTCCACCTCCGGGGCCGGGAGGACGAGATCACCCAGGTCCAGGCCGCGCTCCAGCAGCTCTACGCGCCGGACACCGGGGCCGACTCCATGCTGATCCAGCAGGCGGACCAGACCTTCGCGGCCATGGCCCTGCTGGAGGCCGCGGATCCCCTGAGCTACGAGCCCCAGCACGGCGCGGTCTACCCGGAGGACGAGTTCGGCCTGGCCCTGCGCCAGGTGGCCCAGCTCATCCGCGCGGACGTGGGGCTGGAGGTGGCCTGCGTGGATGCGGGCGGTTGGGACACCCACGAGTCCATGGGCGAGTACGACGACGGGCGCATGGCCGGCCTGCTGGAGGGGCTGGGCGCGGCCCTGGGCGCCTTCTACACGGACATGCAGGAGGAGATGGGGCGCATCAGCGTGGTGACCATGAGCGAGTTCGGCCGCCGGGTGGCGGAGAACGGCAGCCGGGGCACGGATCATGGCCACGGCGGCTGCATGTTCCTGGTGGGGGGCGGCTTCCGCGGGGGCAAGGTCTACGGAGCGTGGCCCACCCTGGCCGAGGAGCAGCTGGATCGGGGCGACCTGGCCGTGACCACCGACTTCCGGGACGTGCTGGCCGAGGTGGTGCAGAACCGGCTGGCCAACCCGGCCCTGGACCAGGTCTTTCCCGACTACAGCCCGGCTTTCCTGGGGCTGACGGAGCCGGTGGGCGGCTCGTCCCAGAGCTGGCGCACCTACCTGCCCACGGCCCGTCGCTGATCGGCCCCTGCCCGGCCTGTCACCGCTGGAAGCTCGGCCGCTTTTCCCGGATCTCGCCTCGGATCGCGTAGTCCTCCTCACGGGGCGGGATCCGGTTTTCGTGTAGAATGGAGATGGGTGGAGAAGTCGGGGGAAATGCTTGGAACATTCTCCGGGTTTTGGCGTTTAAAATACAGAAGCTCCGCGAGAATTGCAGGCCATCTGGCCCAGATTTTGCCCCGAAATTTTAATGTAATTGACAGATAATTCGGATATCATTTTCATCGGAATCGGGTAGACTGTTTTGTAGCAGGGATAACTGGACGCTCCCCTCGTCCAGCGTCGGGAAACAGTCCGACTTCCTTCCGACTGCTGTCCAAACAACGCGGTTCATCTGAACTACACTTTGGAAGTGAATGGCTTGTTCGTTGCGAATGGCCTTCTCTTTTTCTGTTCTCATCCCTGGCTCTTCCCAGAGCCGGATCGACCACGACCCAGTTTCGGAGCAGTGACATGTTGGCACGTCGAGTCCTAGCAGCCGCAATCACCCTGGTCCTGGTGGGCGCCGTCTTCGTCAGTGCGGTGGGCGCCCTGGGGCCCACCAACACCCATCCCCAGGCGGTCCCGGGCCTGGAGAACGTGCGGGACTACGCCCCGGCCCCGGTGACGGGTGGCCTCAGCTACGCGGTGGACGCCGGGCTTCTCTACGCCGGCGGGCCCACCCAGTGGCAGCGAGTGGACACCCCGGACGGCGTGATCGTCAACGCGGTGGCCCTGGACCGGGAGCGACCTGGGACCGTCTACATCGGCGCGGCCAACGAGCTGGCCATCTACGTCTCCCGGGACGCCGGCCGCAACTGGATGCGCATCTCCCTGGAGACCGAGGCCATCGGCGCGGTGACGGACCTGGCCGTGGACAGCGCCAACCGCCTCGTCTACGTGGGCACGGACACGGACGGCGTGCATCGCCTGCGGGACGTGGGCACTAGCCTCATCGCCGCCGGCCACCTGCTCCTGGACGAGCCGGTCCTGCAGCTGGCCGCGGACAACAGCGGCGCTGGCCTGGCCTTCGTGCGCACCCAATGGAACCTCTACCGGGCCCAGGAGTTCGGCCTGGTCTGGGAGACGGTGGACGAGCTGCCCGACGTGGCCACGGCCCTGGCCATCGCCGACACCACCCCGCCCACGGTCTACGTGGGGACGGCCAACAGCGGCCTCTTCGCCAGCCAGGATGGACTTGCCTGGCAGGCGGTTAACACCGGCCTGGGGCTGACCCCGGGCACCCGTCTGCACGTGGACGCCCTGGCCGTGGATCCAGCCCAGCCCCAGGTGCTCTACGCGGCCACCAGCTACCTTCTCGGCAGCACCGTGGTCCACCAGACCTTGCTGGGCGTCTACATGAGCCAGGACGGGGCCACCCAGTGGACCAAACTGGCGGATGCGCCGGAGTCGGCCATCGTGGAGCTCCTGCCTGTGCCTGGGCAGACCGGTGCGGTCTACGCGCTGACCGAGACCAGCCGCACGCCTCTGGCTCTGGGCAATGCCCCGGCCATGGCGTCCACCAGCCCGGCGGCCCAGGAGGCCCAGACCGGCCTGAGCTTCTCCGATGTCCTGGCCTGGATCTTCGCTGGCCTGGCCGCCCTGATGCTCCTGGTGGCCGTGGGGTTGGACATCGTGCGCCGCTACGAGCTGGACGT
>WGCB01000509.1 GCA_015494005.1 Caldilineaceae bacterium | reverse complement strand
GGAGTGCATTGTGTCGTTCGCAGCGTTCAATTCACGGGCAGATGTGGATGCCTCCCAGGGGGAGCACCCGCTCATCCCTGCCCATCAAAAGGGGCCTGCCAGGCCTGCTGAGACCCGGCAGACCCCTCTGCAAGCACAGTTGGTTCCGGGGCGGGCCTACTGCGGGATCTCGCCCTCCACCCCATCCACCAGCCAGTCGAAGCTGAGGAGCTCGGGGTCGGTCATGCACTGGCCTTCCGCCACCCGAAGCTCACCTGTATTATCCGCGATGGGGCCACAGAAAGGCTGGAAGCTGCCATCCACAATGCCGGCCTGTTTCTCCTCCACCGCGGCCACCACGTCCTCGGGGACGAAGTCGGCGATGGGGGCCAGCTCCAGGACGCCCTCCTTCATGCCCCACCAGATGGGCTCGTTGGTCCAGGTGCCGTTGGCCACGTCCAGGATCACCTTCTTGTAGATGACGCCCCAGTTCCAGACCGGGGCCGTGAGCAGGGCATCCGGGGCCACGTCCCGGCTTACCGCGTTGTAGCCGATGACGTAGACGCCCTTCTCCTGGGCCAGCTTGTCCGGCTCCACGCTGTCGCTCTCCCGGGCGATGACATCCGCGCCGGCGTCGATGAGGGCCTGGGCCGCCTCCCGCTCCTTGGGCGGATCGAACCAGCTGAAGATCCAGACCGGCCGCACCACCACGTCCGGGTTCACGGCCCGGGCGCCCAGGGCGAAGGCGTTCATGTTGCGCACCACCTCCGGGATGGGGAAGGGGGCGATGTAGCCCAGGAGGTTGGACTCGGTCATGGAGCCGGCCACCATGCCGGAGAGATACCAGCCCTGGTAGCCCCGGCCATCGTAGACGCCCACGTTGGGCGCGGTCTTGTAGCCGGTGGCGTGCATGAAGATGGTCTCTGGGAACTCCGCGGCCACCTCCAGCACGCTGTCCATGTAGCCGAAGCTGGTGGCGAAGATCACATCCCAGCCGTCCGCGGCGTAGTTGCGGATGACTCGGGTGGCGTCGGGCCCTTCGGGCACCAGTTCGCTGTAGGCTGTCTTCACCCCCATCTCTTCCAGTGCAAGCCGGCCCTGATCGTGGGCGTAACTCCAGCCCAAGTCGCCCACAGGACCCACGTAGACGAAGGCGGCGGAGGGCAGTTCGCCCATGGCCCCCGTCTCGGTCCCCTTGGATTCAGGAGCCGGCGCTGCTTTTCCCTCCAGCGGCGCCGCTTCGCCGGGGGCCTCCCCCACGACACCCTCCAGGAAGTAGTCCATGCTGAGCATCTGCTCGTCGGTCATGCACTGGCCTTCCGGCAGGATCTCCGTGCCGTTCTGCCCCACCAGAGGGCCGCAGAAGACGTCCATCTGGCCGTCGATGATGGCCTGCTTGCGCTCGTTGACCATGCTGACCACGTCCTCGGGCACCAGGGGGCTGAAGGGAGCCAGGTCCACCACGCCGGTGTCCATGCCGCCCCAGAACTGCTGGCTCTTCCAGGTGCCGTTCAGGACCTGCTCCGCGAACATGACGTAGACCGGCCCCCAGTTCCAGATCGGGCTGGTGAGGACGGTGTCGCCCACAAAGGCCCGCATGTCGCTGTCGTAGCCGATGCTGTAGGCGCCTCGCTCCGCGGCGGCCTTCTGGGGCTCGGTGGTGTCCTGGTGCTGGGCGATGACATCCGCGCCCTGGTCCAGGAGCGCCTCCGCGGCCTCCTTCTCCTCCGGCGGGCCGAACCAGGTGTTGGTCCAGACCACCCGCACCTCGGCATCCGGGTTGACCTCCCGCACGCCCAGGGTGAAGGCGTTGATGCCCCGGATCACCTCGGGGATGGGGAAGGCGGCCACGTAGCCGATGATGTTGCTCTTGGTCATGGAGCCGGCTACCAGGCCGCTCAGGTAGCGGGGCTGGTACATGCGCCCGAAGGCGGTGCTCACGTTGGGCGCGGTCTTGAAGCCGGAGATGTGGACGAAATAGGTGTCCGGGAACTCCTTGGCCACGGTGATGGTGGGGTCCATGTAGCCGAAGCTGGTGGTGATGATGAGCTTGTAGCCCTTCTGGGCGAAGTCTCGGATCACCCGCTCCGCGTCCGGACCCTCGGGCACGCTCTCCACGTAGGCGGTCTCCACCTTGTCGCCCAGCTGCTCCTCCAGATAGAGGCGACCTTGATCGTGGGCCCAGGTCCAGCCCAGGTCACCGATGGGCGCTACGTAGATGAAGGCCACTTTCAGCGGCTCTTCCATGGCCTGGGCGGGTGCGGCCTCCTCTGCTGGAGCCTCCGCGGGCGCCTTCTCGGCCGGCGCCTGGGTGGGCGCGCAGGCGCTCAGCAACAGCACCAGGACGAGCAGGACACTCCAGAGTACCCCAAAGCGGTGTCTGTGCATTTCTGCCTCCTTGTTCGTGCGGATGTGGTTGGTTCAGATGTGAGGTGGGTTAAGGACAAACAGAACGGCTGAACAGTGTGGGGGAAGGATCGGCAACGCCACCCTCTGTGGGCAATATACCACCACCGTTCAGGGAATGTCAACGCGGACGGGAAGATGCGCGCATTTCCCCGGCCCAGGCGAGGGTGGGCGACAAAGGGGCTGGGGAGGCTGGGCTACACCAGGGCCAAAAGCAGGGTGAGGGTCACGGTGCTGGCCAGGGTGGAGAAGAGCACGGTGGTGGTGACGAACTCCGGGGCCATGTCGTACTCCAGCGCGATGATGGAGGTGAGGACCGCGGCCGGCATGCCCGCCTGCAGGATGCCTGCGCCTCGTTCCAGGCGATCCAGCTGGAAGAGGGGCACCAGGAGCAGAGCCAGGGCGGCCCCTCCCAGGAGGCGCAGACCGCTGGCGATGACCGTGTCCCGGCTCAGCCTGATCTGCCGCACCTCGCCCAGCTGCACGCCCAGGGTGATCAGCATGACCGGGATCATGGCGTCGGCCAGGAGGGAGACGATGCGGGAGAGGAAGAGGGGCAGCTCCAGGTCGGTTCCGTTGATCAGCAGGGCCGGGGGCAGGGCCAGGAGGGCGGGCGTCTTGAGCACGGAGAGGAGCGCGCCCCGCTGACCCTGGCAGCTCCAGCCGGCCGCGGCCACGCCGATGACGAAGGCGCTGGTGCTGATCACCAGGAAGTAGACCGTGGCCGGGAGCAGGGCCTCCGGGCCCAGGCGGAACTCGATGATGGGCAGGCCGAAGTTGCCCACGTTGCCGAAGACGGCGATGAGCACGTAGGCCCCCACCATCTCCGCGGGGCGCCTGAGCAGCCGAGCCGTCAGGAAACCCAACAGGGTGCAGCCAGCCTGCACGGCCAGCATGAAGATCACCATACGGATGGCCAGGCCCGATTCCACCTTGGCCGTGCTCATCACGTGGAAGACGAAGGCCGGCACCGGGATGTAGTAGGTGAAGCGGGAGAGGGTGCGCGCCTCCAGGCCCAGCCGAGGCCCGGCCAGGTAGCCGATGAGCACGATGGCGAAGACGGGCGTGATGATGTCCAGGAAGATGCGGCCGAGCTGCCAGAGCATGGGCGTCCTCTGTCGGGTGTAGGGTGGCTGGGCGTCTCAGGGGAGCCCGCTGCCCATTGTATCGGATGTGCCAGGGAATCCGAAACCAGGCGCGGTTTCGACGAGCATCCCAGCGCGCGAGGGCGTTGTCCTGGAGAGGCAAGCAGGCTATAATTTCGTTGTCGCCAATACGTGGGTGATTTGACATAATGTTCGGCTGTGTCTCTGTGCGGTGGCACCACAGTCGAAACACAAAGGAGAAGGCGTCATGCAGCCAAACCAAGCACGGACCATTCGCTCGGCCCACCTGTCCGCCCGGGCCCTGATCCTGTCCCTCCTCTTTCTGCTCCTCCTCCTGGGCCTGCTGGGCGGCGCAGCCCAGGCAGAGGACGAGCCGCCCCTGCCCACCTCGCTGGACACCGTAACCCTCCCCCCGGAAGCCTTCTCCCTGACGCCTGGGCAGGATCTCCGGGTGGAAGGGTTGGACGCCGCCAAGACCACCCGTCTGGATCCGGCCCTGGCTCGCCTTGCGGAGGCCCTGGAGCAGCAGACCGGGGCGGCCGATCTCTCCGCCTTGGCTGCCCTGGCCCAGGCGGTCGGGGTGCGGCTGGAGGGGGAGCAGGCCCACGTGCAGCTGGTCGTCGATGCGGCCCAGCGGGAGCAGGTCTCCCAGGCAGTGGCGGCCCTGGGCGGGGAGATCACCGGCGCCCGGCTGGACGGGACGCTCCTGCAGGGATGGGCGCCCCTCTCGGCCCTGCGAACCTTGGCCCAGCGCCCAGGCATCCACTACGTGAAGCGGCCACCCCAGCCCACCCTCCTGGAGTTCGATACCAGCCTGCGCGCTTCTGGCGCCTACACCACCGAGGCCCTGGACGATAGCAGCGTCATCACCTGGCATCTGGCGGGTTTCCGGGGCCAGGGCGTGCGGATCGGCATCATCGATGGCGGTTTTCAGGGCTATCTCGGCCTGCTGGGCAGCGAGCTGCCGGCCAAGGTGACGGTGAAGAACTTCGTGGACGGGGAGACGGACGACGAAGTGGATGGCACCACGAAACATGGCGCGGCCTGCGCGGAGATCGTCCACGACATCGCGCCGGACGCCCAGCTCTATCTGGCCAAGATCGGCACGGACGTGGACCTGCAGGAGGCCATGATCTGGATGCGGGACGTGGCCAAGGTGGACGTGATCTCCACTTCCCTGGGCTGGTACAACCTGACACCCGGGGATGGCACGGGCTTCTTCGCGGACGTGGTCGCCCAGGCTCGGGCCGCAGGCATCTTCTGGGCCACGGCCGCGGGAAACGACCGAGAGAACCACTGGAGCGGCCCCTTCTCGGACCCGGACGGGGACAAGGTGCTGAATTTCACACCCTCCGTGGAGGTCAACTTCTTTGGTCCTGGGGACGGCTCCACCGCCTACCTGATCCCTGGGGGACAGATCGTCTCGGTGTACCTGCGCTGGGACGACTGGGCCACCACGGACCAAGACTACGATCTGTACCTGGTGCGTTGGAACGGCAGCCAGGGCATATGGGAAACCGTAGCCGCCAGCGAGGCCGTGCAGAACGGCGGTGCAGGCCAGAGCCCTGTGGAGGCCATCCTCGCGCTGACGGCTGGCCCTCCCGCTCCCTATGGCATCGTCGTGGCGCGCTACGCGGGCAGCCAGCCGAACAACTTCGACCTCTTCACGCCCAAGTTCTACCGCTTGGACCGCATTCTGACCAGCCGCAGCCTGGCCAACCTGGCCGACGCGCCGGATGCCATGACCGTGGCCGCCCTGGACGTGAACGCCCCCTATCCCCAGGAGTCCTACAGCTCCGAGGGGCCGACCAACGGCGCAGGTGGCTCCGCGACGGGCGGCTTCATCAAGCCGGACATCGCGGCCTACGCCAACGTCTCCACCGCCAGCTACGGCACCGCCAGCAAATTCAACGGCACCAGCGCAGCCACGCCCCACGTGGCCGGGGCCGCCGCTCTGGTCCTGAGCGCCTACCCGTCCTACACTCCGGCCCAGGTTCAGGCCTTCCTGGAAGGGCGGGCCGTGGATCTGGGCCCTGCTGGCATGGACAGCCTCACCGGCTATGGCCGCCTGGACCTGGGCGCCCCTCGGGCCAACTTGGCCAACTCCAGCATGGCGGTGACGTCCACCAGCGTGGCTGCCGGGGAGGTGGTCACCTACACCATCCAGATGTCGAACCAGGGCGGTGTCTCCACCACGGCCTGGCTGACCAACGAGCTGCCATCTGAGCTGCTGGTCACGGCCCAGCCCCTGGCCATCGGTGGCGCTCGGCCCCTGACCCCCACCTCGGTCCTCACCTGGACTGGGCCCATCAGTCCCACCAGCTCGGTGACCATCCTCTACACGGCCACGTTGACCACCTCCAATCCCTCGGAACCCCTGCGAGTGATCAACCTGGCCCAGGTCCGGGATGGGGAAGGGCGCACCTTCCATCTCTCCGCACCCCTGAACCCACTGGAGCTCTTCCTGCCCCTGGTGAGCCGGGACTGACCGCGTCGGCAAGCTCACTCCTCACGGACAGAAACAAAAAGAGGGCGAGGTCGTCAGGAAAGACGCCTCGCCCTCTTTTTTGCCTGATCTGCCAGGCCTGGAACCATGCTCACGGGGCCTCGGTGATGCGCACCAGGTCCTCGGGATAGCGGGGCAGCACCCGGTAGCCGCCGTTCCAGGGGGAGCGGCGGGCAAACTGGCTGACCACGCCGGTCACCTGCCACACTTCGCCCAGCTCCACGAAGGGACGCCGCCAGGGCAGGCTGCTGCGGACCGTCACCTGGACCGGCTCTCCGTCCGGCGCGGCCGGGTCGGCCAGGAAGAGGCTGTCCCGTCGCCAGCCGGTGACCACGCCGGTGAAGGTGACCAGCCGCCCCTCCAAGGACTCGCCGATCTCCTGGGCCTGCACGGGCAGGGGACGCAGAGGCGTGCCCTCGCCCATGCGCCAGACCTGCTGCGGTCCGTCCACCAGCACCTCCAGCTCCCCGCGGAAGCTGTGGAGCACCCCCTGCACGTCCACCCGATCCCCTTCCTGGAGGGGCGGCAGGACCCCGCTGCGCGAATAGACCTGGATGCCCAGCCAGGCCAGGCCGCCGTCCGATGGGGCGGGATCGGCCACGTACATGCTGGCGTTGAAGAGGCCCGGCGGCACAGTCACCACAGCCACGAAACGAACAGGCTGCTTCAGGCCGGCTAGCTTGGCCGCGGCCAGGGACCCCGGCGGCCCCACGGCTTCCCCGCCCGGCGTGCCCGGCGGCGCTCCCTGGGACCGAGGCGGCGGTGTGGGCTGGGCTTCTCCGCCCGGCCCGGGCTGGGGACTGGCCTCCTGCTCTGGGTTGGGCTGGCCGGGGGAAGGCCGGGTCAGCCGCCAGTCGCCCCCATCCGGGACCCGGCTCAGGGAGCGATCCGCGCCCGGGTTCTGCTGCCAGCTGGCTCGATCCACCACCTGCCCCTGGTCATCCAGCAAGGTGATGGCGTCCCCATCGTTGTTCAGGCTGATGCGGCTGCGTCTGCGCCAGAGCACCAGCCGATCCCCCACGCCCAGGTAGTCGCCTGGCTGGAAAGTGAAGCGGCTGGCCGCCTCCACACCCCCTTCCTCCCCGTTCACCAGGTCGTCGGTCAGCTGCCAACCGGCCAGGGAGACGGGGCTGGGCCCCAGGTTGATGAGCTCGATGAACTCGTCGTAGCTGTCCACCTGGCCATCGCCGTTCCAGTCCTGGCCTGGGGCCGGCAGCAGCTCGTTGATCCGCACCTGGCCCTGGCCTTCCCGGCGCACCTGGATGGGCGCGGTCACCCCGAAGCCGCCGTCGGCCTGGGTGGCCACCGCGTAGAGGAAGCTGCCGGGAATGGCCGGCACTTCCACCTGCCAGCGACCATCCGAGGGAGGCGTGTCCAGGCGGGCGATGGGGCGCTGGTCCTGCCAGAGGGTGAGGCCCGCCAACTGGCCACTGGCGTCTCCGTACTCGATGACCAGGGGCACCCGGTTGGCCGGGGCGATGCTCTGGCCCATCCAGACCTGCTCCCGCCCTACGCTGCGCAGGGTGATCCAGAGGCCTGGCGTGTCGGTCAGCCAGCCCCGCCGAGCCGCCAAGGCCTCCATGATGCCCGGCTCGTCCAGGGCCCGAACGGCCAAGCCGGTGAAGCGGGGCGCCGACTCCACGATGCCGGGCAGTGGGGGCAGGGAGTTGCCGCTAGGGAGCAGGGGGCTGTCCGCCGCCTGCCAGCGCTGGGCCAAGCTGGGCAGATCCTGGGGCACAGCCAGACCATCCCCGGGCAGGGCGATCACGGGGGGGCCGG
>WGCB01000508.1 GCA_015494005.1 Caldilineaceae bacterium | reverse complement strand
GTCCTGGAACCTGGCCGCTTTTTGGATGGATGGGTGCAAGTAAGAGTTGTCAGAGATATGGCTATCAGAGCACGAAAGCTGGAGAGCTTCTCCCTGGGCACTGGAATTCCCTGACAACTTTTGCGTGCACCCTGGATGGATCGGGCCCTCGTCAAAAGGCTCGAGGAGCTGGTATAATGGGGGCGCCGACACCCCTTTCGCCAGGCTCCATCCTCCCAGGCCAGGGCCCAGGCTAGGACATCGTGGACGAGACCGCCCCCATGAGCACTGACCCCTTGACCGCCGCCGCCCAGATCCTCTGCCGATCCACGCGGGTGGTCTGCCTGACAGGCGCCGGCGTCAGCGCGGAGTCGGGTGTGCCCACCTTCCGGGACGCGCAGACCGGCCTCTGGGCCCAGTTCGATCCCGAGGAGCTGGCCTCCCCGGCCGGTTTCCAGCGCAACCCCGGGCTGGTCTGGCGCTGGTACATGAGCCGCCTGGCCATGGTGGAGCAGGCCCAGCCCAACCCCGGTCACCGGGCCCTGGCCCAGTTGGAACGCATCCTTCCCCACTTCGTCCTCATCACCCAGAACGTGGACGACCTGCACGAGCGGGCCGGCAGCCAGCGGGTGATCCACCTGCACGGCAGCATCACCCGCTTCCGCTGCAGCCAGTGCGGCGCCCCCTACCAGCTCCAGCCCCAGGATCGGGAGGCGGAGATGCCGCCGGTCTGCCGCCTCTGCAACGGCTGGATCCGGCCGGACGTGGTCTGGTTCGGGGAGCCCCTGCCCCCGGAGGCCCTGGTCCAGGCCTGGGACGAGACCGGGCAGTGCCAGGCCATGCTGGTGGTGGGGACCAGCGGTGTGGTCTACCCTGCAGCCCAGCTGCCGGTGGTGGCCCGGGAGCACGGGGCCACCCTCATCGATGTGAACCCGGAAAAGGGGCCCATGGCCGATCTGGCGGACATCTTCCTCCAGGGGCCCAGCGGCGTGATCCTGCCCCAACTAGTGGAGAAAACCATCGCTTGCCGAGGAGACCAGCATGAAACTTGAGAACCCCTTCAAACGAGTGGAGCGGCTGAAACGGGTCAAGAATGTGCCCAAGACAGAGCAGGGCGAACGGGTGCCCCCGGGCCAGTTCGTGACCGAGCGTTTCCCGGTCCTCCACTACGGCTCGATCCCCCGCTACGCGGACCTGACCCAGTGGGATCTGCGGGTCTTCGGCCTTGTGGCGGAAGAGAAGCGCTTTTCCTGGCAGGATCTCATGGCCATGCCCACGGCCACCCGCACCGTGGACATCCACTGCGTAACCCGCTGGAGCAAGCTGGACACCACCTGGACCGGCATTCCCTGGCGGGAATTCATCCGCCACTTCCAGATCCAGCCGGAGGCCACCCACGTCCTGGTCCACGCGGAGAACGGCTACACCACCAACATCGCCCTGGAGGTCCTGGACGACGAGGACACCATGTTGGCCTATCTGTACGAAGGCCAGCCCCTGGCCCCGGAGCACGGCTACCCCATGCGCCTGCTGGTGCCCAAGAAGTATTTCTGGAAGAGCGCCAAGTGGATCCGGGGCTTCGAGTTCATGGCTGGCGACCGCCCTGGCTTCTGGGAGCAGTACGGCTACCACATGGAAGGGGATCCCTGGAAGGAAGAGCGCTTCGGCGGATGAGCAGGGCGGGATTGGGCCCAAACCCACCCGGTTTGACGCGCCGCGTTGCGTATGCTATCATGCCCGAGAAGCGCCCGGCCATGCCCACTGGCCTGGGGGCGTCCCCGCTGCACTGGCTCGATCCACGGGAGTTGCCCATGCCCCTCATCAAACGCTACCCGAACCGCAAACTGTACGACACCGAGGCCAAGCGCTACGTCACCTTGGAACAGATCGCCCAGATGATCCGGGAGGGCAAGGATGTCCAGGTGGTGGACTACGAGAGCGGGGAGGACCTGACCAGCCTGACCCTGAGCCAGATCATCCTGGAGCAGGAGAAGAAGCGCTCCGGATTCCTGCCCCGCTCCCTGCTCACCAGCCTGATCCGCACCGGCGGGGGCACCCTGGAGCATCTGGTCCGCTCCCTGCAGAGCACCGTCCCCCTGTCCAAGACCGCCCTCCTGGAGGAGCGACTGGCCGACCTGGTGGCCACCGGGCTCCTCACCGCGGAGCAGGCCGCCGCGGTCCTGAAGGCCCTGCAGCCCACCGACTTCATCGACGAAAACCTGGCCCAGGTCCTCCACCGCCTGAACATCCCCACCAGCCAGGACATCCAGTCCCTGCAGCAGCAGGTGGCGGACCTCAGCGCCAAGCTGGCCGCCCTCCTGGAGCAGGAGCCGGAATCGGACAACGGGCGGGTGGAAGAGGAGGAAGCCTCGGCTGTGCAGCCAGCGGAGCCGAAGAAGTCAAGGAAGCGCGCATCCAAGGGGAAACGGGTGAAGCGCAAGGAGTAATTCGGACCTCGCCCAGCCCCCATTGTCCAAGCATCCAAGCATCGAGTTGCCCAGCCATCCCTTCCCGCCCATGGTCCACACCCGCATCCATCGCCTCTCTCAGAACGGAAACCCCCGCCGCAGCAAGACAGCCCTGGTCCTGGCAGGCGGGGGCATCACCGGCGCGGTCTACGAGGTGGGCGCGCTGCAGGCCATCGACGACATGCTGCCGGACCGCACGGTCAACGATTTCGACATCTACGTGGGGACCAGCGCCGGGGCCATGGTGGCTGCCATGCTGGCCAATGGCCTCTCCCCCCGGGAGATGATGCAGACCATCGACGACACCCACCCGGAGATCCGGGCCATCGAGGCGGGGGACATCTTCCAGAGCAACATCCGCGAGATGGGCCGCCGCCTGACCCGCTTGCCCCGGGCCCTCTGGCGCATGGGCCAGCGGGTGCTCCAGGACTTCCAGGATCTGACGGTGACGGACATCCTGTGGGAGCTGACCGAAGCCCTGCCCACGGGGATCTTCAGCGGCAACGCCCTGGAGCAGTACGTCCGGGAGGTGCTCTCCCTGCCTGGCTGCGTCAACCGCTTCGACTACCTGGAGAAGACCCTCTACGTGATCGCCACGGACCTGGACAGCGGCGAGCGGGCGGTCTTCGGCAAGGGGGGCAGGGGCATCGTGCCCATCAGCAAGGCGGTGGCGGCCAGCAGTGCGGTGCCTCTCCTCTACAAGCCGGTGGAGATCTTCGGGCGCCACTACATCGACGGCGGCATCCGGGGCCACGCCAGCCTGGATCTGGCCATCGAAGCCGGGGCCAACCTGGTCCTCTGCATCAACCCCCTCACCCCCCTGAACGTCCGGGAGCTGAACACCGGGGAGCGGCACATCAGCGACGAAGGCGTCCAGGCCATCGTCAACCAGGTGGTGCGCATCCTCCTCCACGGCGCCCTGCGCTACCACATCAAGAACCTGCGGGCCAAATACCCGGACGTGGACATCATCCTCATCGAGCCCCGGCCCGACGACGAGAAGATGTTCTACTACAACCTGATGCACTACCGCAACCGGCTCCTGGTGGCCAACCACGGCTTCGAGTCGGTGACCATGGGCGTCTCGGAAAACTTCGAGTACTTCCAGACGGTCCTGGCCCGGCACGGCATCCAGCTGACCCAGCGCCTGGTCCGGGAGGAGCTGGAGGAGATCCGCCGCCAGGGCTACGATCCCGAGACCCTGCGAGCCATCCTGGAACGAGGAGGCCCGGTCCGCTCCCGGACGAGCCGCAACGGCACCCTGGACAGCCTGCTGACCCGGCTGGAGGACAGCCTGGCCCGGCTGGAACAGGTGGTGAACGGCGCCGACGGCTCCCCAGCTCCCAGCGCCTAGGAACCCGGCCGACACCCGCCTCGCTCCATGTCCTTCCGTCCCCGCCGCCTCACCCCTGCTCAGCGCAACGCCCTGATCCTCCTGGCCCTGCTCCTGGCCTTCTTGGGCCTGATCCTGGTCACCTCCCGCACCCAGCCCGACACCTTCTACCAGCGCCGCTTCAGCCGCCCAGCCGAGACCCTGCTCCCAGACGCGGTCCGGGGCCAGCGCCGGCCCGTCCAGCTGATCCCTCGACCACCAGCCCAGCCCCAGGAGATCCCAGCCCCCTACAGCCTGGCCTGGCGGGTGGGCGTGG
>WGCB01000507.1 GCA_015494005.1 Caldilineaceae bacterium | reverse complement strand
GGTGGAAGGAGTGGAAGGCGAGATCCCGCAATAGCCTCGTTCCTGTGACCGTGCTTTTCCAGGGGTCTGCCGGGTCTCAGCAGGCCTGGCAGGCCCCTTTTAATGGGCAGGGATGGACGGCGCCCCTGGGAGGCGTCCACGCCTGCCCGTGAATCGAACGTTACGAACGACGCAATACACTCCATGCGAAAAACGACCATGAACCAACCTGCTGCTGCGCCCCCTGCCGTAGAGATGATCGGCGTGACCAAGCGCTTCCCCGGCGTCATCGCCAACCAGGACGTGCACCTGGTGGTCCACCGGGGCGAGATCCACGCCCTGCTGGGGGAGAACGGCGCCGGCAAATCCACGCTGATGAACGTCCTGGCCGGGCTCTACCTGCCGGAAGCCGGGCAGATCCGCATCAACGGCCGCCCGGTGACCATCAACTCCCCCAAGGAAGCGTTCGCCCAGGGCATCGCCATGGTCCACCAGCACTTCAAGCTGGTCCGCAACCAGACCGTGGCCGAGAACGTCATCCTGGGGCTGGACGACCCCCGCTTCCACCTGGACATGGAGAAGGTGGGCCGGCGCATCCGGGAGGTGGGCCAGCAGTACAACATGGACGTGGATCCCGACGCCTACATCTGGCAGCTGAGCGTGGGCGAGCAGCAGCGGGTGGAGATCCTGAAGGCCCTCTACCGGGGCGCGGAGATCCTCATCCTGGACGAGCCCACCGCCGTCCTCACCCCTCAGGAGGCCATCGCCCTGGGCAACACCATGCGGCGCATGGTGGAGGAGGGCAAGACCATCATCTTCATCAGCCACAAGCTGGACGAGGTCACCCGCTTCGCGGACCGGGTGACGGTGCTGCGCAAGGGCCGGGTGGTGGCCGAGGAGCCGGTGACGGAAGAGACCAGCACCAGCCATCTGGCCCGGCTCATGGTGGGGCGAGAGGTGGTCTTCCGCATCGAGAAGGAGCCGGTGGATCCGGGCGAGGTGCGCCTGGAGGTGGAGGAGCTGGAGGCCCTGAACGAGAAGCGCCTGCCTGCCCTGCGCCAGGTCAGCTTCCAGATCCGGGCCGGGGAGATCCTGGGCATCGCCGGGGTGGCCGGCAACGGGCAGAAGGAGCTGGCCGAGGTGATCACTGGGCTGCGCCGAGCCACCGGCGGCCGCTTCCGCCTGGACGGCCAGGACCTGACCAACGCCCATCCCCGCAAGATCATCGACGCCGGCATCGCCCACATCCCGGAGAGCCGCATCTACACCGGCTCCGTGGGGGCCATGACGGTCATGGAGAACATCGCCCTCAAGCACTACACCCGGACGCCCGGCCCCTTCCTGGACAAACGCCGCCTGACCGAGCTGAGCCTGCGCCTGGTGGAGGAGTTCCACGTGGACACGCCGGGCATCACCACCAGCGCGGGGAGCCTCTCCGGCGGCAATCTGCAGAAGCTGATCCTGGCCCGGGAGCTGAGCCTGAACCCTCGGCTCATCGTGGCCGCCTACCCCACCCAGGGGCTGGACGTGGGCGCCACCGAGGCCATCCGCAACCGGCTCCTGGACCAGCAGAAGGAAGGGGTGGCCGTGCTCCTCATCAGCGAGGATCTGGACGAGCTCTTCAGCCTGTCGGACCGCATCGCGGTGATGTTCGACGGCCGCATCATGGGCATCGTGGACGCCCGCAGCGCCAGCCGGGAGGAGATCGGCCTGATGATGACCGGCAAGAAGGCCTCAGCCCCAGCCTGATCGCCCACACCCGCTCGGCTTCACCCGTCCAATTCGACCGCCCATCCCCACACCCTTCCGCCAGCCATGCTCCCACCGTCCCACATTGCCTACACCTGGGCCGCCCTCTCCCTGGCCCAGGAGAAGCTCGACGTTTTTCCCGATGCCGATTACCGGCTGGTCGCCCTGGCCGCCACCGGGCCGGACCTCCTGGACAAGCCCCTGGCCTGGGCCTATTTCTACCGGCGCTACAAGTCGGCCGTGCTCTTCGCCCACACCCTGCTGATCAACCTGGCTGTCCTCTTCCTGGTCTGGAAGCGTTTCCCCCGCTGGCGGGCCTACGGCCTGGCCTTCCTGGGCCACGGCCTCCTGGATCGCCTCTGGTTCTTCCCGGACACGTTCCTCTGGCCCTTCCGGGGCTGGCATTTTCACGTCTGGGGCAAGCGGGGCTCGGAGCAGCCGGAAATCGGCAAGGCCTACTGGTACGCCTTCACCCGCCGCCCGGAGCTGTGGCGCTGGGAGCTGGGGGGCATGCTGGCGCTGCTCTGGTTCGTCTGGCGCCATCGCCTCTACCGCTGGGAAAATCTATGGCGATTTCTGCTCACCGGGAGACCGGGCCCGGTCCGACCGGGCCCACACCGACCAGGCCAAAACCAACCCGGGTCAAACCAACTGCACAAGGGGGGCTGACATGGCTGTCCCAGGATGCCCGAGGCGCACAGGGCGCACGGGGTGCCGGGCATGAACGAAATGGTGATCTTCGGCCTGCTCCTGCTCCTGGCCCTGACCTTCGACTTCCTCAACGGCTTCCACGATGCAGCCAACGTGGTGGCCACGATGATCGCCTCCCGGGCCCTGTCCCCCCGGGCGGCCCTGGGCCTGGCCGCCGCCGCCAACCTGGCCGGTCCCTTCCTCTTTGGCGTGGCCGTGGCCACCACCGTGGGCAGCGAGGTGGTGGAGCCGGTGAGTGTCACCATCACCGTGGTCATGGCCGCCCTGCTCTCTGCCTCCATCTGGAACGTGGTCACCTGGTGGGGCGGGATCCCCTCCAGCTCGTCCCATGCCCTGTCTCTTATACACATCTG